>NZ_JBUZTL010000013.1:0-141036 GCF_055408345.1 Pseudomonas sp. B424
TACGGGTTCCGCCCTTACGGCGGCTCACTTTTGTCAAACAGCCACAAAAGTAAGCAAAAAGGCCTTGCCCCGGCGTACGGCCTTCGCTGCGCTCAGGTGCCCCTCGTTCCGGTCCCGCTCCGTGGGCACGCCGTGACGGGCCATCCTTGGCCCAACACGGCTCTCCCGGCATCCATGCCGGGAGACCCACTGCGCAGAACCTCCACTCGGCCTCCCGAAGGGGCGGGCAGGTCAAAAGCAATGCCCGCCGAGGCGGCCGACCGGCCGGCCTGTTTGTCGGCGAGGTCTGCGAGACTCACACATCTCCTCTGTGGGAGCGGGCTTGCTCGCGATGCAAGCGGCGCGGTATTTGAGTTGAATCGCGCCGATGCCATCGCGAGCAAGCCCGCTCCCACATGGGGTTGTGCAGTTTCAAGCCTTAACCTTTGCTTTTGCTGTAGCCACGGGATTAATCAAGCGACGCGAATGCCCCTCACAGAAGGCTGAACGCAGGTGCTGTTCTGGGGGTGGCGCGGCAGGACGCCGCGCCAGCCGCGATGGGCCATGGATGGCCCGTCGCGGCGTGCCCCCATAACAGTGCCGGAGTGAGGGCACCGGGGAGCCTGGGCGACCTCGGCCGTATGGCAGGGCAAGGACTTTTTGGTTCCTTTTGGGTCCTTCCAAAAGGGACTCGCTGTAAGAGCGAAACCTGTATTTCAGTTAAACGCGAATGCCGGATATGTACCCGGTATCGCAGTTACTGACACGGCGTACATGTCCATTCGATGTGCCACGGCTATCTACGGGTTTCGCCCTTACGGCGAGGCACTTTTTTGTGACCCGTGTGGGTGACCCGTACAGCGGTTTGCCAGGATGACCGCGGTGCTGCCATCGCCAGCAAACCAGCTGCCACAGTCATCATGCTGTCGAACTTGTCTGTCAGCGCTCGGCCCGCCGCGACAGGCTGTTGATGACCTGGCTGAGTACATCATTCGATACCGGCACTTCACTTCGGCGCAGCAGTCGATAATCACTGGGCGTGCAGCCCGAATATTGTTTGAACGCACGTGCGAAGTAGGAAGGGTCTTTGAAACCGACCTCGTAGCCGATGCTGGTGATGGGCATCTGGCTGTTGTCGAGCAGGTCCTTGGCGCTGTCCATGCGTTTGCGCAATACGTAGTCCATGAACCCCAGCCCGTACACTTCCTTGAACAGGCGGCTGAAGCGGAAGGTGGTCATGCCGCAGCGCTTGGCCAGGTCTTTTTGGTCGATGCTTTCGCAATAGTTTTGATCGATAAACTGCAACACGTTATGCAGCGCCTTGTGCTTCTGGTGGTCAGTGGTCAGGCGGATGCTGTCAGGCAACGAAGGGCCATGCTCGATCGGCGCTGACTTGCTGCTGAACCCCGCGTTTCGTCGCAGCTCGCACAGTTGCTCCAGAGCGTGCAGGTATCGCTGGATTTCGCCGGCACACAGGGGGAGCACCACATACTCCCAGACCCGCGAACGCATGGCCCAGATCGCAAGCTCTTCTGAGTGCTGGACCGTGAACATGGTGACCGGGATGGAGGGGAACCGCAGTTTGATCTCCTGCAACAGGGTGAGCCCCGGCAAGTCGGGGCAGTCATAGTGAATGCAGATCATGTCCGGCATCGGCTCGCGCTGGGCTGCAAGCCATTCAGCGGGCGATTGCAGCAGGCAGCGGCAGGCGGTGTTGAAAGGCAGGATAAGTGCTTCAGTCGCGTGATTGCGCGTGAGATCGAACCATAAAAGCAGGGGCCTGTGGGCAGCTGCGGATTTCATTCCGTTAATCCTTTCTTCTGCCGTAAGCGGCTTCTTTATCGGATCCAAAATGCGTAACTGCGCAATACTCATTCCAGTGTATTTGTAAGTGCTTCTTGTTTGGATTGGTCATTGCAAAAAAGTCCTGCTGGTCGGCAATAAACTCCTAACGGCTCTTGTGAGGGCTGGCTAGTATTCAATCAAGCGGTGCCCCAAGTAGATCGCTCTGGATCCAACACTCAAGCGAGGTGATTAATATGAACTTTCAAGCTATTAAGACTTCTATTCGTACATTTATCAAAGATGAGGATGGTCTCACTATTGTCGAGTACGCGGTGGCCGGAGGTCTGATTACACTAGGGGCCGTTGCAGCGTTCATAACCCTGGGCGGAAACGTCAGTACCGCCATCACCAGTCTTGGGTGTGCGGTTCAGGGCAAAACGTGCTAGCGGGTTAATAAACACTGGGGGTTTTACTCCTCACATGCAGTTTTTGCTGGCCAGTATGCAGCGCTTTCGACACGATCCTGCAGAGAAGTATCGTCGCTGTATTATCGGCGTGCAGAATAAATCCTGATATGCAAACCCCGGCTTAGTCTGTTGCGCTATAAGTCCCCTCTAGCCAACACACTAAGCCGGTTTTTTATTGGCTTTTTAAATACTTTTCTTTCCTGGGGAGTGAGTTGGTGAGTGTGCTTTCTATATAGGCGGTGTTCTTTTTTTGGCGCCGTTATTTATTTGTTTTTGCACCGCGTAGCACCACTGTTTTTAGCCTTGGCAATAAAGTCCTAACAGTCGGCAAAAAACTCCTAACCCTCACATTCCATACTCGCTAACCTCTAATCAAGCCGTGCAACTAGCCCGGCTCCGGGAAGTTAAATATTGAATGAGGTGGACAACATGAACATGCAATCATTTAAGACTTCGGTGCTGAAGTTCATCAACGATGAAGACGGTCTGACCATCGTGGAATATGCAGTGGCGGGTGGCCTGATCACGCTGGGTGCTGTCGCGGCATTTATCACCTTGGGTACCAATGTGAAAACCGCCATCACCAGCCTGGGCTGCGCTGTACAGGGCAAAACCTGCTAGCACGACCATTCCTGTCGAGGGTGCAGCCATGAGCGAGGTACAGATTTCAGCTGTTGCGTTGCTGTTGGGGCTGCTGGGAATTGCGGTGGTGAGCGATCTGCGTAATCACCGCATTCCCAACCTTCTTGTTTTGTTGGGGCTGGTGCTGGGGGTGGTCGGCCAGACCTATGCCTTGGGCTGGGTCGGTTTGGGCCACGCACTGCTGGGCATGTTGATCGGTTTCGCGATTTTCCTGCCCATGTACGTGGTCGGTGGCATGGCTGCCGGCGACGTCAAGCTAATGGCCATGGCAGGCGCTTTTCTCACACCGCACGATGCACTCTGGGCCGCTTTTTTTAGCCTGATCGCCGGTGGTGTATGTGGATTATTGATAGTGCTCGTACGGGGTCAGGCACTGCAGACCATAGGCCGTTACTGGTTGATGCTCAGAGCCAGGGCCTATTTTTCACCGGCGGATGATGAAGTGGCCGGCAAGCCTTTCCCTTATTCGATCGCTGTTTTACTCGGTACGTTAATCAGCGTCTTCTGGCTGCCCCTTGGCCATTAGTTCAGGAGAGCAGCATGTACGCCATCAGCAACAAGCGTGTTTCTCCCCATGAGCGCGAAGGGGTGCAGCAACTGGCTCCACAGCCGCGCACGATTCTTGAAACCGGTCTGGCAGACAACTTTATCGGCGATCTGCTGTGCAAACATTTATACGACGCCGGTGTGCTGGACATGGTGCAGCTGGTCGCGCGACTGGCGTTGACCGGTGCCGTGCTGGAAGAAGTGCTGACGTTTTTGCGCAAGGACCGCCGTGTCGAGGTTCTCGGTCAGGCAGGTGGGCAAGCCCTGCGTTATGGCTTGACGGAGCGCGGCCGCAATAGCGCCCGCGAGGCGCTGGCCCGCAGTGGCTATATAGGCGCGGCCCCTTATCCGGTGAGCGCTTACCGCACTTTGCTCAAGTTGCAGACCATTCACCATGGCCGCATCAGCGCCCATGACATGCATAGCTCTTTCGGTTCGATGGTGCTCGCGCCAAGCATGCTCGATCAATTGGGCGTGGCGCTGAACTCAGGCCGCGCCATCATGATTTACGGGCCGGCGGGTACCGGCAAGACCTATGTCAGCAGCCGCTTGATCCGCCTGTTTGGCGAGGCGATCTGGGTGCCCCATGCCATCGCGATCAACGACGCGGTAATCGAGATTTTCGACCCACAGGTACACAAACGCCTGGACGATGGCGAGCAGCAGAACGGGTTGCTGCTCAACGAAGGTATCGACCGGCGGCTGTTGTGCTGTGAGCGTCCCATTGTCATCACCGGCGGTGAGTTGACGATGGAGCAGCTGGATGTGCGGTATGACCCTTTCATGCGTCAGTACCAGGCGCCGCTGCAGCTCAAGGCCAGCAACGGGCTGCTGATCATCGATGACCTGGGGCGCCAGCGCATGACGCCGGGCGAGTTGCTCAACCGCTGGATTGTGCCGATGGAGGAGCGGCACGACTTTCTCAACCTGGGCGGTGGCCGCCACTGTGAGCTGCCGTTTGACATGATTCTGGTGTTTTCCACCAACCTCAACCCGCTGGAGCTGGCCGATGAAGCGTTTTTGCGGCGCATTGGCTACAAGCTGCAATTTGGCTATCTGAAGCCTGGCGAATACGAACGCATCTGGATCCAGGAGACGCAGCGCCTGGGCATCCATTACGACCCGATGTTGCTCAGTTATGTGCTGCGAGAGCTTTACGACGCTGAAAATATGCCCCTGGTGCCTTGCCATCCTCGCGATCTGCTGAATATGGCGTGTGACCGTCAGCGTTATCTGGAGGGGTCAGGACCGCTAACGGCTCAAGAACTTGAGTGGGCGTGGCGCAACTATTTCGTCCAACTCGATTTTCTTGGGTAAGGAGATACTGACATGAACTCGCGCACGATTACGCTGATTGTCCTGTCCGTGATTTTGGGGCTGGGCGCAACATGGATGGCCAATAACTGGCTCACGGCCCGGCTCAATACCAGCCCCGACGATAACCAGCAAAGCGTGGTGATCGCCACGGTGGAAATTGGCTTCGGGCAGATGATTGAACCCCAGCAAGTGACCGTGGTGCGCATGCCCAAGGATGCCGCACCGGATGACGCATTTGCTTCCACTGACCAGGTGGTGGGCAAGATCGCGACCTTCTCCATGCTGCGCGGCGACATCCTGCGCGGTGCCCGTCTGGCCGAACATCTGGGTGGCAGCACCCTGGCCTCCCTGATCGAACCCAGCAAACGTGCCATTTCGGTACGTGTCGATGATGTGGTCGGCGTTGGCGGGTTCCTGCTGCCGGGCAATCGGGTCGATGTTCTGGCCACCCGCCAGACAGGCAACGACGGTAACGCCGAGTCCAAAACCATTCTGGAAGACCTGCGGGTGCTGGCCGTCGACCAGACCGCCAGTACTGACAAGACACAACCGGTGGTTGTACGCGCTGTCACCCTGGAAATGACCCCCGCTCAGGCGGAAGTCCTGGTCAAGGGGATGGCCGCCGGCAAGCTGCAGCTGGCCCTGCGCAACCCGCTGGATAACAACAAAACGCCGGTGATGGCAGAGGCGGTGGCCGAGGCTGCGCCCGTGCCGGCGCCAGTCATGCCAAGACCGGTGGTACGCCATCGCGCGCCTGCCAACGACGGTAGCGTGACCGTGATCCGCGGTGTCGCGGTGACGGTAGAGAAAGGGATGTAAGCAGTCAGGCGTCGGCAACATATGAAGGTGGAACTCCATGAACGCGCGTATCCAACAGCCCCGCACCGCGTTTGCTCAGAAACAGCGCGGATCAATGATCGTCCTGGTGGTGATTGCCATGGCCTCGCTCTTGCTGATGGGCGCCCTGGCGCTGGACGGCAGCCATATGCTGCTGAACAAGACCCGCCTGCAAAATGCAGTGGATGCGGCGGCATTGAGCGGGGCCAAGACGCTCAGCATGGTTACGGGGGCGACCGGTGCCGCTGGCCTGACCCAAACCGCTGCACTCAATACCATGACCCTTAACGCCAACGCGGCGGGCAATAAGGAACTGGCCACGGCCATCGCCGCCAATGCTTCAGGTTTTGCCAAGGTGGAGCTGGCGAGCAGTGTGTACGGGCCGTTTTCGTTCCCGGGGCCAGCCAATGCGACCTTTGTTCGGGTCACGGTGGCGAATTACCCCCTGAGCAGTTTTTTCTGGGGCGTATTCCAGGCGCTGGATAACGGCAACGCCACCACCAAGGCCGTGGCCGCTGTCGCCACCGCCGGGCCGAGCCCGAGCAGCGCACCCTGTGATCTGACGCCGTTGCTGGTGTGCGGAGATCCGACCCAGAACAACCCGTCTGCCGGGATGTTCTGGGGCTTCCGGTTCGGTGATCTGCAGGTGCTCAAAACTGCAGCCAATAACAGTTCTGCCATTGGCCCGGGGAATTTTCAGCTGCTGGACTTTGGCTCGGGCGGCAAAACCGTCAGGGAAGGGCTGGCAGGCGGGATCAACCAGTGCAACGTGGTCGGCTCGACCGTCCAGACCAAACCGGGCAACACCGTGGGGCCGTCGGCTCAGGGGCTTAATACGCGCTTCAACGATTACAAGGGTGGCCTTAGCGCTTCGGACTACCCGCCGGACCTGGTCACAACAGTCAATGCCAAGTCGTTTACGTACGCCGGGGCGCCGGCGCCGGTTCAGTACGACGGCAAGACGGTGACCTTCTCCAACGGCAACCTGTCCACGTCCAGCGGTGCCTTGTATGACTACAACAACTGGGTACAGGACTCCGCGGCTTGCGTGGGTGGCGGGACGGGCTGCCAGAGCAACGGCGTGTTTGAACGGCGCATCATCAAAATCGTGATCGGCGATTGCTCGGGCAAGAACGATGGCACCTCCGCGATTCCGGTACTGGGCTTTGGCTGCTATTTCGTGTTGCAGCCTGAGTCTCAGCAGGGCAACCAGGCGCAAATTTTCGGTCAGTTCGTGAGTGTGTGCGAAGGCGACAACGTCCCCGGGCCCAACCCGTCAGGTAACGCCGGCCCACAGATTATCCAGCTGTACAAAACCTATATCGACAACAACCAGACGCCCAGTACCGATTCCTAGGAGGTCCCATGAGACGCTGTGGATTCAAGTCGGCACGCGCCCAGCGCGGCCTGGCGATGGTTGAGCTGGCATTGACCCTGCCGCTGCTGGTGTTGCTGATGTTCGCCTTCGCCGAGTTCGGTCGCATGCTGTTCCAGTACAACAGCTTGCAGCAGGCCAGCCGCGATGCCGGGCGTTATGTGGCCGGCAAGGCCTGGAACTCAACCCTGGGCACGGTCCAGCTCAGCTCTGCGCTGATCTCCCAGACCCAGAACGTTGCAGTTTACGGAATACCGGCCAACCCCAATGGTTACCCCGCCGTCGCACCGGGGCTTACCACCGGGAATGTCACGGTGACTGCGGTAGGTACCGATCATGTGCAGGTCAGCATTGCGTACACCTTTATCCCTGTAGTCGGCAGCTCACTGCCAGCACTCTATGGCAGTAGCGTGCCGCTGGGTCTGTCGTTGACCTCAACTGTCGTGATGAGGGCCTTGTGATGAACAGCAAGCGCATGCGCGGTGTGTATATCGTCGAGTTCGCCATCACGGCCCTGGTGCTGTTCACCTTGCTATTTGGCGCGCTGGAAATGGGCCGGCTGTATTTCACGGTCAACGTGCTGACGGAGTCGGTGCGCCGGGGCGCGCGCCTGGCGGCGGTGTGCGATATCCAGGACCCGGTCATCCTGCGCCGTGCGATGTTCAATACGGCCACCAATACCGGGCCGAGCAGCCTGATCGCCAGCCTGAACAACGCCAACCTGAACCTGGTGTATCTGGACGCCAACGGTGCCGTGGTCGCCAGCCCCAATGACCTGGTCAATACCACCGGCTTTCTGGCCATTCGATATGTTCAGTTGCAGCTGACGAATTTCAGTTTCAACCTGTTGATCCCCGGTTTTCGCGGGGTGTTTATTCTGCCGACGTTCAGGTCTACCGCGCCCCGTGAAAGCCTTGGGCGTCAACCTGATGCAACGGTTACACCGGGGATAACGCCATGTTGAGTGTCCGAGAAGCTACTGCGTCGGCGTCAACTGACCGCCAGGGCATGCGCCTGTTGATCAGTTCACGTGATGCAACCGCCTTGACCCATCTCAAAACCTTGAGTCAGGGCATACCCAACCTGCAGGTCAGTACGCGGCTGGTTAGCAATGGCCATACCGACCCGTTGTTCGGGCTGGAACAGATGCCTGATTTTCTGTTGTTGCGGGTCAGCCATTTATGGCGTGAAGAACTGGCGGCCCTGTTGCAGCATCCGGTGAAGGAGCGCCCGCCACTGCTGGTGTGCGGCCCACTGGACGAACACGAAGGCATGCGCCTGGCCATGCAGGCCGGCGCCCGGGATTTTTTGCCGGAGCCGGTAGCGGCAGAGGAGCTGCAGTCGGCCATCAACCGGATGCAGATGGAGCTTCATACCGATAAAGGGGCGACGGGCAAACTGATTGCGGTCATGAATGCCAAGGGCGGGTCCGGGGCTTCAATGCTCGCCTGTAACCTGGCCCATCAGCTGAGTGTGCATGGCGGCACAACCCTGTTGCTGGATCTGGACCTGCAGTTCGGCAGCCTGGCCCATAGCCTGGATGTGCTGCCGACCCACAGCCACACGGATGTGTTGCAACAGATCGACTCGCTGGACAGCGTGGCGTTGCGCGGTTTTTGCAGCCACTTCAGCCCGACCCTGCATGTTTTGGGCGGTCGCACCGATGAGCTGTGCCTGTCCCAGGACATACGCCTGGAGCAACTGGACAGCCTGTTGCGTCTGGCCCGCAACACCTATGACTGGGTGGTGGTGGATTTGCCGCGGCACATCGATCACCTCACGGGCATCACCCTGGAGCAGTCGGACCGGGTCTATATCGTGCTGCAACAGAGCCTGAGCCATTTGCAGGACGCCAATCGGCTGGTGCGCATTCTGCGTGACGACCTGGGCGTGCAGAGCAACCGTTTGCACGTGGTGATCAACCGCTTTGACAAAGCTTCACCCTTCAAGCCCAAGGACATCAGCGATGCCTTGCGCTGCAACGACCTGCAAAAGTTGCCCAATGACTATGCCGTGGTCAGTGAAAGCCAGAACACCGGGGTGCCGCTGGAGCTTCATGCGCCGCGTGCCGCCATCACCTTGAGTTTGCGCGAGCTGAGCCAGAACCTGATCGGTGTCGAGGCCAGTGAAGCAGGCTTGTTCAAACGTACTTTCAACCGTCTGTTCGGAGGATAAGCCATGCTCAGCGACTTTCGTAATCGTCTGCGTCAGCAGGTCGGCAAACTGGCTCCGGTAGAGGGTCTGGGAGTGCCTGTCGAGGGTGCCGACTGCTCCAGCGTCATGATGGCCTGGGAAGCCAGCGTGCCGGATGTCGTCTATGAAACCCGAACCAAGCTCAGCTCCATGGAGGCCGAGTGGCGGGAGAAGATCTACCAGCAATTGCTCAAGGTCATGGACCTGTCACTGCTGGACACCCTGGAGCTGGCCGATGCCGGGCGCCAGATCCGCGAGATCAGCCTGCGCCTGCTGGATGAGTATTCGGCGCCGGTCAGTGCCAGCAGCCGCCAGTTGATCATTAAGCAGATCACTGACGAAGTGCTGGGCCTTGGCCCGCTTGAGCCGCTGCTGACGGACAACAGCGTGTCCGACATTCTGGTCAACGGCTATGCCTCGGTGTACGTCGAGCGCTATGGCAAGTTGCAGAAAACGGATGTGCATTTTCGCGACGATCAGCATTTGCTCAATATCATCGACCGCATCGTTTCCAGCCTGGGGCGGCGCATCGATGAGTCCTCGCCTCTGGTGGACGCACGGCTCAAGGACGGCTCGCGGGTCAACGCGATCATCCCGCCGCTGGCTATCGACGGGCCGAGCATGTCGATCCGGCGCTTTGCCGTGGACCTGCTCAATACCCAGAGCCTGGTGCAGATGGGCACCCTCACGCCGGCGATCGCCCTGATGCTCAAGGCCATCGTGCGCGGGCGGCTCAATGTGCTGATCTCCGGCGGTACGGGCAGTGGCAAGACCACCATGCTCAACGTGCTGTCCAGTTTCATTCCGCACAATGAACGCATCGTCACCATCGAAGACTCTGCCGAGCTGCAGTTGCAGCAGCCCCATGTGGTACGCCTCGAAACGCGCCCGGCCAATATCGAGGGCCGTGGCGAGGTGGGCCAGCGTGAGCTGGTGCGCAACAGCCTGCGGATGCGCCCCGACCGGATCGTGATCGGCGAAGTGCGTGGCGCTGAAGCGCTGGACATGCTGACGGCGATGAACACCGGCCACGACGGTTCCCTGACCACCATCCACGCCAACACGGCGCGCGATGCGCTGGGGCGGATCGAGAACATGGTTTCGATGAGCGGCGCCACGTTTCCGATCAAGGCCATGCGCCAGCAAATTGCCTCGGCCATTGGCGTGGTGATCCAGCTGGAGCGTAATGAGGATGGCACGCGGCGGTTGGTCAGCGTGCAGGAGATTAATGGCATGGAAGGTGATGTCATCACCATGACCGAGATCTTCGCGTTTGTGCGCAGCGGCATGGGCGAGAAAGGGGAGGTGCTGGGCGAGTTTCGCCCAACCGGTATGGTGCCGGCATTTCGTGATGTGCTGGCCAAACGGGGTATTGAGCTGCCGCTCAGCCTGTTCCGGCCGGAATGGATGGAGGGGCAGTCATGAACCAGATCCCTGGTGAGTTTATTCTGGCGTTTCTGGGCATGGTGTTCACCGCCATGTTTCTGCTCAGCCAGGGGCTGACGATACCGGTGTTCGGTGAGGCCAAGCAGGTGCGCAAACGCATTCGCGGTCGCCTCAACCTGCTGGAGCGGGCCAACAATTTGCCGAACATGCAGTCGATCTTGCGCCAGAAATACCTGCGTCGCCTGCCACCGCTCGAGGCGCGCCTGGAGCAGTTGCCGATGATGGAAACCCTGGCCCAGATGATCGAGCAGGCGGGGCATGAATACCGCGCCTATCGGGTGCTGTTGCTGGGGCTGGTGCTGGCCACTGCGGTGGGGCTGGTGTTGTGGTCGTTTCTGCAACTCTGGTGGGTGGCGATCCCGGCCGCAGCGGTGGTTTTCTGGCTGCCGGTCTGGAAGATCGCCCATGACCGTGCCAAGCGCTTCGCCCAGTTCGAGGAAGGGCTGCCGGATGCCCTGGATGGCATGTGCCGCGCGCTGCGTGCGGGGCACCCGTTCAACGAGACCCTGCAACTGGTTGCCGAGGAGCACCAGGGGCCGGTGGCTTACGAGTTCGGCCTGGTCTTCGCCGATATCAACTATGGCAATGACGTGCGCCGGGCCATGTTGGGTCTGCTGGAGCGCGTGCCGAGCATGACGGTGATGATGCTGGTGACCACGGTGCTGATCCACCGCGAAACGGGGGGCAACCTGACCGAGGTGCTGACCCGCCTGAGCAGTTTGATTCGCGGGCGCTTCCGCTTCCAACGCAAGGTCAAGACCCTCTCGGCCGAAGGGCGGATGTCCGGCTGGATACTGGTGTCGATGCCCTTTGTACTGGCGGCGGCCATTTTGATATCGAGCCCGACCTACATGCCTTTGCTGTTCAAGGAACCCTTGGGGCAGAAGCTGATCATGGGGGCTTTTGTGGCGATGCTGATCGGGATCTTCTGGATACGCAAAATCATCCGGATTCAGGTTTGAACACGGGTCGCCCTGGAGGGCAGGAACATGAACTATTTACTAAGTCTGCTCAATCGGATGGTGGGGGACGAGCAGATGACCCGCGAACTGTTCGCCGGTGTCATCGGTCTGAGTGTGGTGTTGCTGGTGGTGGCGCTGGCGGTGCTGGCCAAGGGGTTGCAAAGCCCGGTACAGCGCCGTCTGTTGTCGATCAAACGCGGCCATGCCGGCGAGCACCGGGCGCCGGTAAGCAATCTGCAAATGATGCTGGAGCAGGTGGGTCAACGCTTCAGCTCCGGTGAAAGGGGGCAGGCATCGAAGACCCGGACCCTGCTGATCCATGCCGGTTATCGCTCGGCGGCGGCGGTGCAGGTGTACTGGGCGATTCGCCTGTTACTGCCGCTGCTGCTGACCGGCATTGCGGTCGTGGCGCTGCCGTTCATTCCCAATCTGTCGCTGCTGTTGGGGGCCGGGCTGTTGATGCTGGTGTTCGGTGTGGGCTGGCTGTTACCGGCGATCTATGTCGGCGCACGCAAGGAGGCGAGGATGTCCCGGCTGCTGATTGCTTTCCCGGATGCCCTGGACCTGATGGTGGTGTGCGTGGAGTCCGGGCTTGCCTTGCCCCAGGCCATCGAGCGGGTTGCCGAGGAAATGTCGGTCAGCCAGCCTGATCTTGCGCTGGAGCTGGCGCTGGTCAATGCCGAGGTGCGTGCGGGGATCCCCAGTACCGAAGCGCTCAAGCACCTGGCCGAGCGGACCGGGCTGGATGACATTCGCGGGTTGGTGAGCTTGCTGGCGCAAAGCATTCGCTTTGGTACCAGTGTCGGGACGACGCTGCGTATCTATGCAGAAGAGTTTCGTGACCGGCGTACGCAAATGGCTGAAGAGAAAGCCGCAAAAGTGGGCACAAAGCTGGTTTTTCCGCTGATCTTTTGCCTGTGGCCCAGCTTTTTTCTGGTGGCTATCGGGCCTGCGATCATCAGCGTGTTTAAAGTGTTCGGCAAGATTTGACGGCAGGGGGCGCCGGCCCCACTGGCTAACTCATTGAAAAATTTATGATAAATACCGATCAACAGGTATTCTGTGCGGTCGCAGGCAAAGCCCTGCGCCCGCTGTAGCGCTCCCCCGCGGTTTACCCCTCGCTTTTTTTAGCGCCCGACTTTTTTGGGTGCTGCGAATTTTTTTTAGCCAGAAAACGGAAAAGTAACAATGACTTCAAGCTTGAATCCTCGCAGTTTCTGCGCGCTGGCTATTGCCTGTACGTTACCGCTACAGAGCCATGCCGCCGGTTTTGTCGATGATTCCAGTGTCAATTTGACCCTGCGTAATTTTTTTATTAACCGCGATTTCAGCAACTCTGCCAATCCACAAGACCAGGCCCGGGAATGGACCCAGAGTTTTATTTTTGATGCCAGGTCCGGCTTTACCCAGGGCACTGTCGGCTTCGGCGTCGATGCTTTGGGCATGTACTCGATCAAGCTCGATGGCGGTAAAGGCAGCAGCGGTACTCAGTTGTTGCCGGTGGGCAGCGACGGTCGCCCGGCCGATGATTACGGGCGCCTGGCCGTGGCCGGCAAAATGAAAATCAGCAAAACCGTGCTCAAGGTGGGTGAGTGGATGCCGGTGCTGCCGATTCTGCGCGCCGATGACGGTCGCTCACTGCCGCAAACCTTTGAGGGCGGGCAAATCACGTCGCAGGAAATCGACGGCCTGAGCCTGTATGGCGGCCAGTTCCGCAAGAACAGCCAGCGTAACGATTCGAATCTGGAAGACATGTACATGCAGGGCAAAGGGACGATCACTTCTGATCGCTTCAATTTTGTCGGCGGCGAATACAGCTTCAACGAAAAGCGCACGATGATCGGCTTGTGGAATGCCGAGCTCAAAGACATCTACCAGCAGCAATACCTGCAACTGGTGCACAGCCAGCCGCTGGGCGCCTGGACCCTGGGGGCGAACCTGGGCTACTTCCAGGGCAAGGAAGACGGCAGCGCCAAGGCCGGCGATCTGGATAACCGCGTTTACTCGGCGCTGCTCTCGGCCCGTCATGGCGCCAGCACGTTCTATGCGGGCCTGCAAAAAGTCACCGGCGACAATGCCTGGATGCGGGTCAATGGCACCAGTGGCGGCACCCTGGCCAATGACTCTTACAACTCCAGCTACGACAACGCCCGGGAAAAATCCTGGCAGCTGCGCCACGACTACAACTTCACCGGCCTCGGCGCTCCCGGCCTGACGTTGATGAACCGCTATATCAGCGGCCACAACGTGCACACGGGCAGTGTGACCGACGGCAAGGAGTGGGGGCGTGAAACCGAACTGGCTTACACCCTGCAGAGCGGCACGTTCAAGGACCTCACGATGCGGATCCGCAACTCCACGATCCGCCGCGACTACAGCACCAACTCGTTTGATGAAAACCGCGTAATCGTCAGTTACCCGCTGAATATCTTCTAAGGCCGCAAGGCTGCTGGAGCATGGGGATCGCCTGCCCATGTTCCGGGGCCGGTGCGCACGCCGTCGCAAGCGCAACATTAAACTTTTGAATCCCAAGGATATTCTGTAGCCTTACCGCGCTTCAGTGCTTGTCCGTGCCTGATCACAAACATTCTCCCAGCGGGGCTTGATGTCCGGAGCTGGTGGTACACTCGACTTTCGCGCAGCAGCGCTTGCAGGTCTTGCGAACATGACGCAAATTTCTGAACGACTTCTGGTCCAAGCCCACCTCGATGCCAGGCAACCCAAGGCGTTGACCGAGGCCCAATCCCTCAGCTTGCGCGAGCAGATCGCGGCTGAACTCAAAGCCCGCGACGCGGTGCTGGTGGCGCACTTTTACTGTGATCCGGTGATTCAGGCCCTGGCCGAAGAAACCGGTGGCTGTGTGTCCGACTCACTGGAAATGGCCCGCTTTGGCGCGGCCCACCCGGCCAAAACCATTCTGGTCGCCGGTGTGCGCTTTATGGGCGAGACGGCAAAAATCCTGACCCCTGAAAAACGCGTGCTGATGCCCACGCTGGAGGCCACCTGTTCTCTTGATCTGGGTTGCCCGGTTGAGGAGTTCTCGGCGTTTTGCGACAAGCACCCCGAGCGCACGGTGGTGGTGTATGCCAACACCTCGGCGGCGGTCAAGGCCCGGGCTGACTGGGTGGTGACGTCAAGCTGCGCGCTGGAGATCGTTGAAAGCCTGATGGACAACGGCGAGACGATTATCTGGGGCCCGGACAAGCATCTGGGTCGTTACATCCAGCGCCAGACCGGTGCCGACATGCTGCTGTGGGACGGTGCCTGCATCGTCCATGAGGAGTTCAAGTCCAAGCAGCTTGAAGACATGAAGGCTTTGTATCCGGATGCAGCGATTCTGGTTCACCCTGAGTCGCCCGAGGCGGTGATTGATCTGGCGGATGCGGTGGGGTCCACCAGCCAGTTGATCGCTGCAGCGCAGAACTTGCCGAACAAGACGTTTATCGTGGCCACCGATCGCGGCATCTTCTACAAGATGCAGCAGCTGTGCCCGGACAAGGTCTTTATCGAGGCGCCAACCGCAGGTAATGGTGCGGCGTGCCGCAGTTGCGCCCATTGCCCGTGGATGGCCATGAACACCCTGGAGCGCACCCTTGAGTGTCTGCAACAGGGCACCAACGAAATATTCGTCGACCCGGCCCTGGTGCCCCACGCCATTCGCCCGCTCAAGCGCATGCTGGATTTCACCCAGGCTGCGCGGTTGAAGCTGGCGGGCAATGCCTGAGTAGTCAGCACTCACTCCTGTGGGGGCGAGCAAGCCCGCTCCCACAGAGGCGGTGAGACTTTTATCAGTTCATCATTTCTTTGAGCGCCCGCTCCTGATCCATCAACTCCCGCTTGCGGGCATCCAGGCGCGATGACAGCTGGAAGTTGTTGGTCAGCTTCTGCGCGAAATCCAGTTGCTGGATGGCCTGATGGTAATCACCCACCAACGCAAAGTACTCCGCACGGGCCTGATGCAGGCCGATGATGTTGCCCGACAAGCCTCGCGTTTCGGCAACCGAGTACCAGACATCCGGATCGTCCGGCCGGCTCTTGAGCAGGGCTTCAAGCGCCTTGTCGGCCTCGGCCGGGCGGTTTTGCTTGAGCAGCAGGTCAACCCGGGCCTGGTTGAGCGGGTAATTGCCCGGATACAGGGTGCGCATCCGGTCGATCCGCTGCTGGGCTTCGGGCAGGCGGTTGCTGTCCATGTCCAGCTCAATCTGCGCCAGGTTGTAGGTGATGTCGTTCGGCGCCTTGTCCAGCAACGGCTTGAGGTTCTCGCGGGCTTCGTTGAACTGGCTGCTTTTGATATGGGCAATCGCCAGCCCATAACGGGCTACGTCGTTTTTCGGGTTTTCATCCAGTTGCTGGCGAAAGCGCTTGGCGGCCAGCCCCGGGGTTTCCTCGTAGTTGAGTTGCACCCGGGCGCGGATCAGTTGATAGCGCAGGCTGTCTTCGGTACCGCCTGCTCGGGATTGCTCGGCGCGGTTACGGGTGTCGGCGATACGTGATTCGGTGACCGGGTGAGTCAGCAGGAACTCCGGTGGCCTGCCGTCGAAGCGGTATTGACGCATCAGGCGCTCAAACATGGTGGGCATGGAGCGCGGGTCGTAGCCGGCCTTTTCCAGGTTGAGAATGCCGATCCGGTCAGCTTCCTGTTCATTCTGGCGCGAGAAGCGGCGTTGCTCTTGCAGTGCTGCGGCCTGGGTGCCGGCGATGGCGGCGATCCCGGCGTCACCCGCGCCGGACGCTGCAACGATGATCCCGGCCAGCAGGGCGGCCATCATCGGCAGTTGCATGCGTTGCTGGGCTTCCACGCCACGGGCGAAGTGGCGCTGCGACAAGTGGGCCAGTTCGTGGGCCATTACCGAAGCGTACTCGCCTTCAGTCTGCGCGTTGAGGAACAGACCGCCGTTAACCCCGATGATCCCGCCGGGTGCGGCGAAGGCGTTGAGCTGCGGGCTGTTGATCAGGATGAATTCCAGGCGGCGGTCTTGCACCTGGCTGGTTTCGACCAGCTTGTAGACGCTGGTTTCGACGTAATCCTTGAGTTGCGGGTCGTTGAGTTGCGACACCTGACTGCGCAGCATGCTCAACCAGGCACGGCCCAATTGGTACTCTTGCTGCGGCGAGACAATGGACGAACTGGCGTCACCCAGAGACGGTAAATCGTCGGCGAAACTCGGTGAGGCGAGCAGGCAAGCGAGCGTCAACAGGGTAGGGCGCAGAAAAGTCATGCACAAGGCTCTGGTCGGTAAAGCGCTTACTGTAGCTGGACACTCGTCTGACGACCAGTGGCGACTCCGCTTGGGGTATTCTAGCCAGCCTAAAAATGCCGACCCGGCGCGCCAGAGGAATACGTAATGACGAATGCGTTGGCCCATGATGCTGAACTGGATGCCACGGGTCTCAATTGCCCGTTGCCACTGCTCAAGGCCAAGATGGCGCTGAACAAGATGGCCAGCGGTCAGACCCTCAAGGTGATTGCCACGGACGCGGGCTCACAGCGTGATTTTCGTACCTTCGCACGTTTGGCAGGGCATGAGCTGCTGCGTGAAGAGGATGATGCCGGCACTTATCGCTACTGGTTACGCAAGGCCTGAGTCCTCGCGGCGCTTTCTTCTAAGGAATTTCGATGTTCAAAGTGTTACGTGATTGGGTTCAGCGCTACTTTTCTGATGAAGAGGCCGTGGTGCTGGCGGTGTTGCTGGTGTTGGCCTTTACCGCGGTCCTGACCTTGGGCGGCATGCTGGCGCCGGTACTGGCCGGCATGGTGCTGGCGTACCTGATGCAAGGCCTGGTGGTTGCGCTGGAACGCATGCGGGTGCCGGGTGCGGCGGCGGTTGGCCTGGTGTTTGCGCTGTTTATGGGGCTGTTGCTGGTGTTTATCGTGGTGGTGGTGCCGTTGCTGTGGCATCAGTTGATCACGCTGTTCAATGAGTTGCCGGGCATGCTCGCCAAATGGCAATCGTTGCTGCTGCTGTTGCCCGAGCGTTACCCGCATCTGGTGTCGGATGAGCAGGTGCTGCAAGCCATTGAAGTGGCACGCGGTGAGATCGGCAAGTTCGGGCAGCTTGCACTGACCTTTTCGCTGTCCAGTTTGCCGTTGCTGGTCAACATCATGATCTATCTGGTGCTGGTGCCGATTCTGGTGTTTTTCTTCCTCAAGGACCGTGCGGTGATTGGCCGCTGGGTGCGTGGCTATCTGCCTCGCGAGCGGGCGCTGATTACCCGTGTGGCCGAGGAAATGAACCGCCAGATCGCCAACTACATCCGTGGCAAAGTCATCGAGATCATTATTTGTGGCGGCGTAACCTACATCGCCTTCGTCACCATGGGCCTTAACTACGCGGCGCTGCTGGCACTGCTGGTGGGTATTTCGGTGGTGGTGCCCTATGTGGGCGCCGTGGTGGTGACCGTGCCTGTGCTGTTGATTGCGTTGTTCCAGTGGGGCTGGAGCGACCAGTTCATCTACCTGATGGCAGTGTACGGAATCATCCAGACCCTCGATGGCAATGTGCTGGTGCCGCTGCTGTTTTCGGAGGCTGTGAGCTTGCACCCGGTGGCCATCATTTGCGCGGTACTGTTGTTTGGCGGGTTGTGGGGCTTCTGGGGGATATTCTTTGCGATACCGCTGGCGACCCTGTTCAAGGCCGTACTCGATGCCTGGCCGCGCGAGCAGCAAGTCGTCTCGCCGCTGCTTTGAATCGCTGAACTGCAGACATGAAAAAGCCCCGGCTCTTGAGAACAAGCCGGGGCTTTTTCGTTACTGCATCAGCTTACGCTTGAATAACCGGGATATTGGCATTTGCAGCCGCTTCACGGAATTCGGCGATCTGATCAAAGCTCAGGTAGCGGTACACGTCCGCTGCCATGGTGTTGATCTCTGCCGCGTAGACCATGTATTCCTCTACGGTTGGCAGGCGACCCAGGATCGAGGCAACCGACGCCAGCTCGGCCGAAGCCAGGTAAACGTTGGCGCCGTCACCCAGACGGTTCGGGAAGTTACGGGTCGAAGTCGACACAACAGTCGAGTTCGGCTCTACACGTGCCTGGTTACCCATGCACAGCGAGCAGCCCGGCATTTCCATGCGTGCGCCAGCTTTGCCGAAGATGCCGTAGTAGCCTTCTTCGGTCAGTTGGTGAGCGTCCATTTTGGTCGGCGGCGACAGCCACAGACGGGTTGGCAGCTGACCTTTGACCTTGTCCAGCAACTTGCCCGCAGCGCGGAAGTGGCCGATGTTGGTCATGCACGAACCGATGAACACTTCGTCGATCTTCTCACCGGCAACGGTGGACAGCAGACGGGCGTCATCCGGGTCGTTTGGCGCGCAGAGCACAGGCTCCTTGATGTCAGCCAGATCGATTTCGATGATTTCAGCGTATTCGGCGTCAGCATCGGCTTCCATCAGCTCAGGGTTGGCTACCCAGGCTTCCATCGCTTGAGCACGACGCTCAAGGGTACGAGCGTCGCCGTAACCTTCACCGATCATCCAGCGCAGCAGGGTGATGTTGGAGTTCAGGTATTCGGTGATCGACTCTTTGGACAGCTTGATGGTGCAGCCAGCAGCCGAACGCTCTGCCGAGGCGTCGGACAGTTCGAATGCTTGCTCGATGCTCAGGTTGTCCAGACCTTCGATTTCCAGGATGCGACCCGAGAATTCGTTGATCTTGCCTTTCTTCTCTACGGTCAGCAGGCCTTTCTGGATTGCGACGTAAGGAATGGCGTGAACCAGGTCACGCAGGGTGATGCCTGGCTGCATTTCGCCTTTGAAACGAACCAGAATCGATTCCGGCATGTCCAGTGGCATTACGCCAGTGGCTGCGGCGAACGCGACCAGACCCGAACCAGCAGGGAACGAAATGCCCATTGGGAAGCGGGTGTGGGAGTCACCGCCAGTGCCGACGGTATCCGGCAGCAGCATACGGTTCAGCCAGCTGTGGATGATGCCGTCGCCCGGACGCAGGGACACGCCGCCACGGGTCATGATGAAGTCTGGCAGGGTGTGGTGGGTGGTTACGTCGATCGGCTTTGGATAAGCCGCGGTGTGGCAGAAGGACTGCATGACCAGATCGGCGGAGAAGCCCAGGCACGCCAGGTCTTTCAGTTCGTCACGGGTCATGGGACCGGTGGTGTCCTGGGAACCTACGGTGGTCATCTTCGGTTCGCAGTAAGTGCCCGGACGAACGCCGGTCACGCCGCATGCCTTGCCGACCATTTTTTGCGCCAGGGTGAAACCCTTGGTGCTTTCAATCGGGGCTTCAGGCTTTTTGAACAGGTCGGATGGACCCAGGCCCAGCTCGGCGCGAGCCTTCTCGGTCAGGCCACGGCCGATGATCAGCGGGATACGGCCGCCAGCGCGAACTTCGTCCAGCAGCACCGGGGTCTTCATTTCGAAGGTGGTGATGACTTCGTCGGTACCGTGCTTGCAGACTTTGCCTGCGTGCGGGTACAGGTCGATCACGTCGCCCATGTTGATGTTGGAAACATCGAATTCGATTGGCAGTGCGCCGGCATCTTCCATGGTGTTGTAGAAGATCGGAGCGATTTTGCTGCCGAAGCAGAAGCCGCCGGCACGCTTGTTCGGTACATAAGGAACGTCGTCGCCGAAGAACCACAGTACGGAGTTGGTTGCCGACTTGCGCGACGAACCGGTACCGACCACGTCACCGACGTAGGCAATCGGGAAACCGGCATTGCGCATTTCTTCGATCTGCTTCATCGGACCGATGGAGCCTTGAACGTCCGGCACGATACCTTCGCGAGCCATTTTCAGCATGGCCAGGGCGTGCAGCGGGATATCAGGGCGCGACCAGGCATCTGGTGCAGGGGACAGGTCGTCGGTGTTGGTTTCGCCGGTGACCTTGAACACGCGCAGGCTGATCTTGTCGGCCAGGGTAGGGCGGTTCTTGAACCACTCGCCGTCAGCCCAGGACTGCACCACGGCTTTTGCGTGGGCATTGCCGTTCTTGGCTTTTTCAGCGACGTCGTGGAAAGCGTCAAACATCAGCAGGGTGTGCTTGAGTTGCTCGGCGGCAACCGGAGCCAGCTCAGCGTCGTCCAGCATCTCGACCAGAGTCACGATGTTGTAGCCGCCTTGCATGGTGCCAAGCAGTTCTACAGCGCGCTTTTTGTCGATCAGGGGAGAAGTCGCTTCACCTTTGGCGATGGCGGACAGGAAACCGGCTTTTACATAAGCCGCTTCGTCAACACCCGGTGGAATGCGATTGGTGATCAGATCAACGAGGAATTCTTCTTCGCCGGCTGGCGGGTTTTTCAGCAGCTCAATCAGGCCTGCAGTTTGTTCGGCGTTAAGCGGCTGGGGAACGATACCCAGTGCTGCGCGCTCTTCGATATGTTTGCGGTAGGCTTCAAGCACAGTTATTACCCTCATCATTGGTCCCAAATGGGTGTCCGGGACGCTCATCCAGGAATGCCAGGCACTCATGCGCTGCGGGGCTTCTTGAGCCGCTTAGCCAGAATTGCAAGGATTCCCAACAGAAGCTGTTTTCAAAGTTTTACGCCTTCCGAACGGGGGGCATGATGAATGTTGGTGCGGGTATCTGCAGTGCAAACACCCCTCACCAACACCGTTCTTCGGGATCAACTGTGCTCGTGACGCTTTGAAAACAGCTTCTAACGGACATTGGCGCCTTAAAAGGCAGGCCGATTCTACGGTAAAAACTTGTTAAAGGTAAGTTAGCCCCTGAAGGTTGAGGGGTGATCTGCGTTAGACAAAGGGCTAACATAGCCACCTGTTTCGTTCTGTAGTGCTCTATTGCGCCATGTCCAATCAAACCATCAAGACCCCCTGCATAGGCCTTTGCTCAACGGTTTACGGCGACCTCGTGTGCCGTGGTTGCAAGCGTTTCCACCATGAAGTGATCAATTGGAACGGTTACGACGAAGAGGCAAAACGTGCGGTGTGGCTGCGCCTGGAGCAGCTTTTGGTGCAGGTGATGACGGGCAAGGTCGAGGTGTTCGACCGCGCCACGCTGCGTGATCAGCTGGTGGCGCGCAAAATCCGCTTTGTGCCCAGCCAGTCCGAATATTGCTGGGCCTACCAGCTGATTGCCCGCGGTGCGCGGGTGATCAATCAGCTGGAGCTCTATGGCATGGTGCTATTGCCGGAGTTTCGCGGCTGGGCCCTGCCCGAATTACGTGATGCCATTGATCGGGAATTTTTCCTGCTGTCTGAAGCGCACTATCAGCGCTATATCGCGCCAGGCTTTCTAAAAGAGGCCTTTGGCGAGTAGGTCGCCAGCCGTTCAGTTCTGGCTCGCCAACTTTTCCAGGTGCTCAATCATCTCATCGGGTTTGAGCACCAGGATGTCGCTTTCCAGCTTGTCGATCACCACCTCGGCGGTATTGCCGATCAGCGCCCCGGAAAAACCGGTGCGGGCCACAGTGCCCATCACCGTCACAACCGCGCCCAGGGCTTTGGCAACCCGTGGAATGATCACGTCTGCCGGGCCTTCCTCTATATGCAGGCGGCTATCGTCGATTTCACATTGTTGCTGGAACACCTTGCATTCGGCCCGGTAGCTCTCCTCCAGCTGGGTGTCCAGCGGGTAGACGGCGTCGACAGCAGCCAGCATCGGGGCAGGGTGGGCGCTGACGACATGCAACTGCGCATGGGCCATGCTGGCGATGCGAAAACCATGGTCGACAATGCTTGAGTGCAAGGCCATATGCTCGGGATCGTTGTTGCCCACGTCTACGGCCGCGAGGATGACGGCGTGTTCCCAGGGCAGCGCGGTCTTGGCCAGCAGTACCGGGCTTGGGCAATAACGCAGCAGCTTCCAGTCTTCGGGGGTCAGCAGCACTTTTTTCAGCGGATTGTCCGGCACGTGCTGTTTGATCACCAGCCCGCAGTTTTGCGCTTGTTGGACCTTGATGATGGTGGCGTGCTGGCTTTCGTGCCAGGCCTGCTCGGTTGTCACGTTGTAGGCTTCGCTTTTGAGGGCGCTCTCAAGCACGCTCAGCAGGGCCGAATGGTCGTGCTTTTTATCGCAGATCAATAGATGCAGGTGCGCCTTGGTGTGGCAGGCGATGTGTTTGGCGCGCTTGAGTGCGAGGCTTTCCATCAAATGGGGCTCGATGACGACCAACAGGCTGTTGATGCTGTGCATGACCGGTGACTCCACAAGTAATAAAGGCGGCGTGTAATCACTATAGTTGCATGGCAGTTGCGCACGTGTTGATGCATATCAAGTTGCGCCGTTGGTGCTGCGCTCCGAGGCCCGTATAATCCCTGGCTCGCCTCAATTCAGTCTTTGTGAGCCTCATGTCAGCGATTCTTCAAAACACTGCCGGTCTGCCGTGCAACCCTCAACGGTCGGGAGCACGCGCGTGATTCTTCCTGAAATCCATGAGTTCCTTGGCTGCCGTACCCCTGACGGCTGGATCGCGGCAGCACTGGCCGATCAGGAGACCTTGCTGATCGATCACAAAAACTGTGAATTCAAGGCAGCCAGCACGGCGTTGAGCCTGATCGCCAAGTACCACTCCCATGTTGACCTGATCAACATGATGTCGCGTCTGGCCCGCGAAGAGCTGGTGCATCACGAGCAAGTCATGCGTTTGATGAAAAAGCGCAAGATCGAGCTGCGCCAGCTGTCGGCCGGGCGCTATGCGTCGGCGCTGCGCAAGGTGGTACGCAATCACGAACCGGTCAAGCTGGTGGACACGCTGGTGGTGGGTGCGTTTATCGAGGCCCGCAGTTGCGAGCGTTTCGAAGCGCTGGTGCCGCATTTGGACGAAGAACTCGGCAAGTTTTACTTCGGTCTGCTCAAAAGCGAGGCCCGGCATTTCCAGGGTTATTTGAAGCTGGCCTATCAGTACGGCGATGCCAAGGATATTGCTCAGGTGATTGAGCGGGTGAGGGCGGCTGAGCAGGAACTGATCGAAAGCCCGGATGTAGAGTTCCGCTTCCACAGCGGCGTACCAGTACTTTCTTGAGACTTCCATAAGTCCCCTGTGGGAGCGGGCTTGCTCGCGATGGCATCGCCTTGGCTTGCCTGACAGAGCGCAGCGTCTGCCTCGCGAGCAAACCCGTTCCCACAAGAATCCCGCCATCATCAAGACAGTCGCTCTCGCAGACACGGATTTGCGTGACCGTTCAACAGCCAGATAGATAGCCACCTAATAATCGGCTTGACATTAGCTGCCTAGACAGTAATATTTTGAAACATTACTGCCTAGGCAGCTTCCTGGTGCCCTGATGAAACACTTCCATCCCGATAATTTCCAAAACTGCACCCTGGGATTGCTCCTGGGGCGTACGGCCATGCTCAAAGATCGCATCATTGACCGCCACATGGAGCCTTACGGCATCACGGCGGCCCAGTTCAAAGTGCTGATTATCATGGCCCAGTTCGACGTTGATACCCCGGCCGAGCTCTGCCGCCATCTGTGCCTGGACAGTGGTTCTATGACCCGCATGCTCGACCGTCTCGAGCAGAAAAGCCTGCTGGCCCGTCAGCGCTCCGAGGCGGATCGACGCCAGATCCGGCTGGTGCTGACCGACGACGGGCAGGCGCTGGCCAGCCTGTTGCCACAGATTGGCGCCGACGCCATGAATCAGCTGGCGGGTGCCATTAGCCCGCAAGAGCTGCAAAGCCTGGAACAGATCCTCAAGAAAATACTGCTGGCAGCGGGTGATCCGATCACTGTCATGCGCTTAGGTGAAAAATGAGCCACAAAACGCTGCGTACAGGCCTGGGCCTGGTATTTACGTCGATGATGCTGGCCGGCTGCGCGAGCTATAGCGGTCTGAATACCGTGGGCGTGAGCCAGGAAGCCAACAACCTCAAAGCTGCCCGATCGCTCGAGGGCATCACGCTTACCCCCGCCGCCTGGCCTGAAAAGGACTGGTGGAAGCGTCTGGGTGACGGGCAACTGGATGGCCTGATTCAGGAAGCGTTGCGCGACAGCCCGGATATGCAAATTGCCAGTGCCCGTGCGCACCAGGCCACTGCTGCGGCCGGTGCCGCCGATGCTGCCCGCATGCCTACCCTGGATGCCGAAGCCGATGTGACACGTTCGCGGTTGTCACGTTCCCAGGATCCGAGCGGCCAGGGTGGTCGCTATGACACGCTGCGTGATGTTGGCCTGACCTTTAATTACACCTTCGATCTGTGGGGCGGTCAGCGTGATGCCTGGGAAGCTGCACTGGGCCAGGCCCGTGCTGCCGAGGTCGATAGCCAGGCCGCGAGCCTGACTCTGGCTGCCGATGTGGCCCGGGGCTACAGCAGCCTGGGGCATGCCTTTATTGTGCGGGACCTGGCCAAGGATGACCTTGAACGCACGGGCAAGTTGCTCGACCTGAGCAAGCGTCGTCTGCAAGCCGGCATCGACAGCCACTATCAATACCAGCAAACCGAAAGCCTTGAGGCCAGTTCCCGGGAGCAACTGATCAATGCTGAAAAACAACTCAAGAGCGCGCGTATCGCGCTGGCGGTGTTGTTAGGCAAGGGGCCTGATCGCGGGGGTGACATTGCCCGTCCCGACATCCTGGCACCAGGTGCTGTGGCTTTGCCGAGCACCTTGCCGGCCGAGTTGCTCGGTCGCCGTCCCGATGTGGTGGCGGCCCGCTGGAGAGTGGAGGCGGCGAGCAAGAATATTGCGGCGGCCAAGACGCGCTTTTATCCCAATCTGAACCTGAGTGCAGCGGCTGGGACTCAGTCGTTGCTGGGCGATGCGCTGTTCGGCTCTGCCAGCCGCTTCCTCAATATTGCCCCGGCCATTTCGTTGCCGATCTTCGATGGCGGGCGTCTGCGTGCAGGTCTGGATGCCGAGGATGCCAATTACGATCTGGCTGTGGCGCAGTACAACAAGGTCCTGGTGGGTGCGCTCGGCGACGTCAGTGACACCCTCTCGCAGCTAGGTGCTGTGGGGCAGCAAATCAATGCCCAGCAGCGGGCAACGGACATCGCCCAGGAATCGTTCAACACCGTATTGCAGCGCTACGGCTCGGGCGTCGGCAACTACCTGGACGTGCTCAGTATTGAGCAGCAATTGCTTCAGGCCCAGCGTCAGCTGGCGGACCTGAATGCCGAGCAGATCGATCTTTCGATTCAACTGATGCAAGCCCTGGGCGGTGGCTTTGAGCCCGGTAGCACGGCTGCGGCCGTTCCCACTGAAGTCCTCGCTGGCAGAATAATTTAGGTACTCGTCATGTCCACTGCACAAACACCGAATGAAGCGCAACAAGCCCAGGACGCTGGCAGCCAGCGTAAACGCAAGCTCTGGCTGAGCGGCCTGGCCATTCTGGTCATCCTGATGGGGCTGGGCGTCTGGGCCTGGCATGAGTTGTATGGCCGCTGGAGCGAAAGCACCGACGATGCCTACGTCAATGGCAACGTGGTTGAAATCACGCCGCTGGTTACCGGTACGGTGGTCAGCATCGGTGCCGATGATGGCGATCTGGTGCATGAAGGCCAGGTACTGCTGAATTTCGACCCGAGCGATGCGCTGGTTGGCTTGCAAAGCGCCGAGGCCAATCTGGCCCGTACCGTGCGTCAGGTTCGTGGTTTGTTCAGCGACGTGAACGGTATGAAGGCCCAGGTGGCGGCGCAGAAAGTCGAAGTGCAAAAAAACCAGGACAACTACAACCGTCGTAAGAGTCTGGCGGCGGGCGGGGCTATTTCCCAGGAAGAGTTGGCCCATGCACGGGATGATCTGGCCTCGGCGCAAAGTGCCTTGCGCAATGCCGAGCAAAAGCTCGATACCACCCGGGCGCTGGTGGATAACACCAATGTCGCCAACCACCCGGATGTGATGGCCGCTGCCGCGCAGTTGCGCCAGGCGTACCTGGCCAATGCCCGCTCCACGTTGATTGCACCGGTCACCGGTTATGTGGCCAAGCGCACTGTGCAACTGGGCCAGCGGGTTCAGCCGGGCACGGCCTTGATGGCTGTGATCCCGCTCAATCAGTTGTGGATTGATGCCAACTTCAAGGAAACCCAGCTGCACAAGATGCGCATCGGTCAGCCGGTGGACATCGAGTCGGATATCTACGGCAACAGCGTGAAATACAGCGGCACCATCGACAGCATTGGCGCCGGTACCGGCAGCGCGTTCGCCCTGTTGCCTGCGCAGAATGCGACGGGTAACTGGATCAAGATCGTGCAGCGGGTGCCGGTGCGCATTCATATCAACGCCGACGAGCTGGCTCAGCACCCGTTGCGTGTGGGTCTGTCGACGACCGTGGATGTGAACCTGCGTGACCAAAGTGGTCCGGTACTGGCCCAGCAGCCGCCGCAGCAGGCGTCGTTCACCACCCATGTGTACGCGCAGCAATTGGCGGATGCCGAAGCCATGATCACGCGTTTGATTGACAGCAACAGCGCTGTGCCAGGCAATATCGCCGCCCAACGCTGATTCGCCAATCCATAAGCCCCGCTGCACAGGCGGGGCTGCATACCCGGTTTTAAAGGATTTGCGATGAGTACAAACGCGTCTTTTACCCCTCCCAGCCTGGTAATGGCCACTATTGGCCTGTCGCTGGCGACTTTCATGCAGGTGCTCGACACCACCATCGCCAACGTCGCCTTGCCCACCATCTCTGGGAACCTTGGGGTGAGTTCGGAGCAGGGCACGTGGGTTATCACCTCATTTGCTGTGAGTAACGCGATTGCCTTGCCTTTGACTGGCTGGTTGAGCCGGCGCTTTGGTGAAGTGAAGCTGTTTTTGTGGGCCACGGTTCTGTTCGTGCTGGCTTCTTTTTTGTGCGGTATTTCGACCTCCATGCCCGAGCTGGTGGGGTTTCGGGTGCTGCAAGGCCTGGTGGCCGGGCCGCTGTATCCCATGACGCAAACTCTGCTGATCGCGGTGTACCCCCCTGCCAAACGGGGGATGGCATTGGCATTGCTGGCGATGGTCACGGTGGTCGCGCCCATTGCGGGCCCCATTCTGGGTGGCTGGATCACGGACAGTTACAGCTGGCCGTGGATCTTCTTTATTAACATCCCGATTGGCATCTTTGCGGTGATGGTGGTTCGCCAGCAACTGAAGGCGCGCCCGGTGGTGATTACCCGTCAGCCGATGGATTACGTGGGGTTGATTACCCTGATTATCGGTGTGGGTGCGTTGCAGATTGTGCTCGACAAGGGCAACGACCTGGACTGGTTCGAGTCCAGCTTCATCTTGCTGGGTACCGCATTGTCCGTCGTGGCGCTGGCAGCCTTTATCATCTGGGAAATGACTGACAAGCATCCGATCGTCAACTTGCGCCTGTTTGCCCACCGCAACTTCCGTATCGGCACCATCGTGCTGGTGCTGGGGTATGCAGGTTTCTTCGGGATCAACCTGATCCTGCCGCAGTGGTTGCAGACGCAGATGGGGTACACCGCCACCTGGGCAGGGCTGGCTGTGGCGCCGATCGGGATCTTGCCGGTCTTGATGTCGCCGTTTGTGGGCAAATACGCAAATAAATTCGATTTGCGCTTGCTGGCCGGGCTGGCCTTTCTGGCGATTGGCCTGAGCTGCTTTATGCGAGCCGACTTCACCAATCAGGTGGATTTCCAGCACGTTGCGCTGGTACAGCTGTTTATGGGGATTGGTGTGGCATTGTTCTTCATGCCGACCTTGACCATTTTGATGTCGGATTTACCGCCGCATCAAATCGCCGATGGTGCGGGGCTGGCGACGTTCTTGCGAACCCTGGGGGGGAGTTTTGCTGCATCCCTGACTACCTGGATCTGGATTCGCCGGGCAGATCAGCATCATGCCTACATGAGTGAAAGCATCAGCGCCTATGATCCGGTAACCCGGCATGCCCTGGAAAGTCTGGGCGGTGCCAGTACGCCAGCCTACGCGCAGATGGACCAGATACTGACCAGTCAGGCTTATATGCTCTCCACCGTGGACTACTTCACGATGATGGGCTGGCTGTTTATGGGCTTGATCTTGCTGGTTTGGCTGGCCAAACCGCCGTTTGCAGCGAAGGCGGGGCCGGCGACCAGCGGGCATTAAAGCTGGAGCCCTGCAAACCCCTTGTTGGAGCGCGCCTGCTCGCGAAAGTATCTGACTGCGCCGATACCTTCGCGAGCAGGCGCGCTCCCACGGTTTTACTGCGAGGCGGGCTGCAAGAAATCAAACGGCTCAAGTCGCATGCCGTGCTCATCCACTTGCAGTACCCAGCCTTGACGGTCCCAGTCACCGAGCACAATGCGCTTGGCGGCGTGTTCGCCGATCTGCAATTGATGAATCGCGGGGCGGTGGGTATGGCCGTGAATCAGGGTCTGTACACCGAAGTGCGCCATGATCCGGGGGACTTCCTCGGGGGTCACGTCGACGATGTCGCTGGCTTTCATGCGGGTCTGGGCGCGGCTTTCGCTGCGCAGCTTGCGCGCCAGTTTATGGCGTGTGCTCAGTGGCAGGTGGCGCAAGATCCATAGCGTGACGGGGTTGCGCAGGTAGCGGCGCAGACGCATATAGGCTTCATCGCGGGTGCACAGGCTGTCGCCGTGCATCAGCAGTACCGGCTCGCCGTAGAAGTCGACGACGCTGGGGTCTTTGATCAGGGTGCAGCCAGCCGCTTTACAAAAGGCCTGGCCAAGCAAAAAGTCGCGGTTGCCGTGCATCAGGAAAATCCGGGTGCCGGTATCGCTCAGTGTTCGCAGCGCTTCACAGATCGAGCGCTGGTAGGGCGTCATCGCATCGTCGCCAATCCAGGCTTCAAAAAAATCGCCCAAAATGTATAGCGCCTGAGCCGAGCGTGCACGCCCGGTCAGGAAATCCAGAAACGCCCGGGTTATGTCCGGGCGCTCCTCTTCCAGATGCAAATCTGAAATCAGCAGTATCACTCAATGATCTCTGCTTTCTCGACGATTACGTCTTCTTTCGGCACGTCTTGATGACCGGCTTTGGAAGTAGTGGCAACGCCTTTGATCTTGTCTACCACGTCCTGGCCTTCAACGACTTTGCCGAATACGGCGTAGCCCCAGCCCTGAGCGGTTTTGCCGCTGTGGTTGAGGAAGCTGTTGTCAGCCACGTTGATGAAGAACTGGGCGGAAGCCGAATGCGGCTCCATGGTGCGAGCCATGGCCACGGTGTACTTCTCGTTTGGCAGGCCGTTGTCAGCTTCGTTCTGGATGCTTGGGCGCTTGTCTTTCTTTTCTTTCATGCCTGGCTCGAAACCGCCGCCCTGGACCATGAAGTTGCCGATTACACGGTGGAAAACAGTGTTTTCGTAGTGGCCGGCTTTTACGTATTCGATGAAGTTGGCAACGGTGATCGGTGCTTTTTCAGCGTTCAGCTCGATCACGATGTCGCCGTGGTTGGTGCTCAGTTTTACTTTGGTCATGGTCGTTATCGCTCTATCAGAGAATTCGTCGGGCCTGGGCGCGGGGTGAACACACCTCAATCCCCCAGGCTGGCTGGGTAGATACAGCCGCGGGCGGAGTTTAGCGTGCCCGCACGGCATTTCGATGGTGTTTTTCCCATATGGGGACTAAAAGCCGGCATTTCAATCGGTTTGATTGAGCACCTGCTCTGTCAGGGACTTGACGGCATCGGCTATGATAGGCGCTTTGATTTAGTCGGCCGACCCAGGCCGCGCACCCTGTTACGTTCAAGGATCCTATGAGCAAGCCCACTGTCGACCCCACTCTGAATCCAAAGGCTGGCCCTGCTGTCCCGGCTAACTTCCTGCGTCCAATCGTTCAGGCGGACCTAGACTCGGGCAAATGCACACAGATCGTGACCCGCTTTCCGCCGGAGCCCAACGGTTACCTGCACATCGGCCACGCCAAATCCATTTGTGTGAACTTTGGGCTCGCTCAGGAGTTCGGCGGCGTAACGCATCTGCGTTTTGACGACACCAACCCGGCCAAAGAAGACCAGGAATACATCGACGCGATCGAAAGCGACGTGAAATGGCTGGGCTTTGAGTGGTCTGGCGAAGTGCGCTATGCCTCGCAGTATTTCGACCAGTTGCACAAATGGGCGATTTACTTGATCAAGGAAGGCAAGGCCTACGTCTGCGACCTGACGCCGGAACAGGCCAAGGAATACCGCGGCAGCCTGACCGAACCAGGCAAGAACAGCCCGTTCCGCGACCGCAGTGTCGAAGAGAACCTGGACCTGTTCGCCCGCATGACGGCCGGTGAGTTCGAGGACGGCAAGTGCGTACTGCGGGCCAAGATCGACATGGCTTCGCCGAACATGAACCTGCGCGACCCGATCATGTACCGCATCCGCCACGCCCATCACCACCAGACCGGTGATAAGTGGTGCATCTACCCGAACTATGACTTCACCCATGGTCAGTCGGATGCGATCGAGGGTATTACCCATTCGATCTGCACCCTGGAATTCGAAAGCCATCGCCCGCTGTATGAATGGTTCCTCGACAGCCTGCCGGTACCGGCGCGCCCGCGTCAGTACGAATTCAGCCGCCTGAACCTGAACTACACCATCACCAGCAAGCGCAAGCTCAAGCAACTGGTCGATGAAAAGCACGTCAATGGCTGGGATGACCCGCGCATGTCGACCCTGTCGGGTTTCCGTCGCCGTGGTTACACGCCCAAGTCGATCCGCAACTTTTGCGACATGGTCGGCACCAATCGTTCTGACGGTGTAGTTGACTTCGGCATGCTGGAATTCAGCATCCGTGACGATCTGGACCACAGCGCACCGCGCGCCATGTGCGTGCTGCGTCCGTTGAAAGTTGTGATCACCAACTACGCCGAAGACAAGGTCGAGAACCTTCAGCTGCCTTGCCACCCGAAAGAAGACATGGGTGTGCGCGTGCTGCCGTTCGCTCGTGAGATCTACATCGATCGTGACGATTTCATGGAAGAGCCGCCAAAAGGTTACAAGCGTCTTGAGCCCGGCGGCGAAGTGCGCCTGCGTGGCAGCTATGTGATTCGTGCTGATGAAGCGATCAAGGATGCTGACGGCAATATCGTTGAGCTGCGTTGCTCGTATGACCCTGAAACCCTGGGCAAAAACCCGGAAGGTCGCAAGGTCAAAGGCGTTGTGCACTGGGTGCCGGCTGCTGCCAGCGTTGAATGCGAAGTGCGTTTGTATGATCGTCTGTTCCGCTCGCCAAACCCTGAAAAGGCTGAGGATGGCGCAGGCTTCCTGGAAAACATCAACCCTGACTCGCTGCAGGTCCTGAGCGGTTGTCGTGCTGAGCCTTCGCTGGGCAATGCACAGCCGGAAGACCGTTTCCAGTTCGAGCGCGAAGGTTACTTCTGCGCGGATATCAAGGACTCGAAGCCCGGTCGTCCGGTATTCAACCGTACCGTGACCCTGCGTGACTCGTGGGGCCAGTGATCAAGTTTTGAAGGAACAAGCCGTGCTTACGATCTACAACACGCTCACCAAGAGCAAAGAAGTTTTCAAGCCGCTGGACGGCAACAATGTGCGGATGTACGTCTGCGGCATGACCGTGTACGACTACTGCCACATTGGCCATGGTCGCAGCATGATTGCTTTTGACCTGGTAACCCGCTGGTTGCGTTTCAGCGGTTACAACCTGACCTATGTGCGCAACATTACCGATATTGAAGACAAGATCATCAATCGTGCCCGCGAGAACGGCGAGCCTTTTGAGGCGCTGACCGAGCGCATGATCGCGGCGATGCATGAAGACGAGGCGCGGCTCAATATCCTCAAGCCGGATATGGAGCCCCGTGCCACGGATCACATCCCCGGCATGCACGCGATGATCCAGACCTTGATCGACAAGGGTTACGCCTATGCTCCGGGCAACGGTGACGTGTATTACCGCGTCGCCAAGTTCATGGGTTACGGCAAGCTGTCGCGCAAGAAAATCGAAGATCTGCGCATCGGTGCGCGTATCGAAGTCGACGAAGCCAAGAACGATCCGCTGGATTTCGTACTGTGGAAAGGCGTCAAGCCTGGCGAGCCGAGCTGGGAATCGCCGTGGGGGCCGGGTCGTCCGGGCTGGCACATCGAGTGCTCGGTGATGTCCACCTGCTGCCTGGGTGAGACTTTTGATATTCATGGCGGCGGCAGCGATCTTGAGTTTCCGCACCATGAAAACGAAATCGCCCAAAGCGAAGCGGCAACCGGTAAAACCTACGCCAATGCCTGGATGCACTGCGGGATGATTCGCATCAATGGCGAGAAGATGTCCAAGTCCTTGAACAACTTCTTCACCATTCGCGACGTTCTGGAGAAGTATCACCCGGAAGTGGTGCGTTACTTGTTGGTATCGAGCCACTATCGCAGCTCGATCAACTACTCCGAAGATAACCTCAAGGACGCGAAAGCGGCTCTGGACCGGTTCTATAACGCCCTTAAAGGTCTGCCGAAAGTGGCTCCTGCCGGTGGCGAGGCGTTCGTTGAGCGCTTTACCCAGGTGATGAACGACGACTTCGGTACGCCGGAAGCCTGTGCGGTGCTGTTCGAGATGGTTCGCGAGATCAACCGTCTGCGTGAAACCGATCTGCAGGCGGCTGCCGGTTTGGCGGCGCGCCTCAAGCAACTGGCTGATGTGCTGGGTGTTTTGCAGCTCGAAGCTGACGACTTCCTGCAGGCAGGTGCTGAAGGCAAGATCGATGCGGCCCAGGTGGATGCCTTGATCCAGGCGCGTTTGGCGGCCCGTGCCGGCAAGGACTGGGCAGAGTCGGATCGCATTCGTGATCAGCTCGCTGCGATGGGTGTTGTGCTTGAAGACAGTAAAGGCGGGACGACCTGGCGCTTGGCTGACTAGGTTGCTCGTTAAGTAAGCAAAAACCCGCCAAGTGCGGGTTTTTGTTTGTTCGGGTTTTATCGGCGCAAATAACAACGGCACCCGAAGGTGCCGTTGTCGTGTGTGCGGGTTGACACTCAGCCGTGCAGGGTTTCTGCAGCGTACAGGGTGTTTTCCAGCAGGCACGCACGTGTCATGGGGCCAACGCCGCCAGGAACCGGGGTTATCCAGCCGGCGCGGGGCAGGGCGGTCTCGTAAACCACGTCGCCAACCAGTTTGCCGTCTGCCTGGCGGTTGATGCCAACGTCGATCACGATGGCGCCTTCCTTGATCCACTCGCCTTTGACCAGGCCCGGCTTGCCGGCGGCCACGACTACCAGGTCGGCGCGGCCAACGTGGCCAGCCAGATCCTTGGTGAAGCGGTGAGTGACGGTCACGGTGCAGCCAGCCAGCAGCAGCTCCATGGCCATTGGGCGGCCAACGATGTTGGATGCGCCGACAATCACTGCGTCCATCCCGTACAGATCCTGGCCGGTGCTTTCCAGCAGGGCCATGATGCCTTTGGGGGTGCAAGGGCGCAGCAGCGGGATGCGCTGGGCCAGACGGCCGACGTTATAAGGATGGAAACCGTCGACATCTTTGTCCGGGCGAATGCGTTCCAGCAGTTTGGAGGCGTCCAGATGAGCCGGCAGAGGCAGTTGCAGCAGGATGCCATCGATGTTCGCGTCGTCATTAAGACGGTCGATCAGGTCGGTCAGCTCTTGCTGGGCAGTGTCTGAGGGCAGGTCATACGCTTGGGAAAGAAAGCCTACCTCTTCGCAGTCTTTACGCTTGTGCGAAACATAAACCTGGGAGGCAGGATCGCTGCCTACCAGAATCACTGCCAGACCAGGGGTGCGCAGGCCTTGCTCGTGACGCTCGGCGACACGTTTGGCAATCTGCTGGCGCAGGCTGGCGGCGATCGCTTTGCCGTCGATTAGTTGTGCAGTCATTACGCGTGATTAACCATCGTAAAGGGTGGAAAAAGGACGTGCATTCTCGCATGCCGTGGCGTGAGGGCAAAGGCGCCTGGTCTGTTTATTCCCCTAACTCCTTTATATTTCTAAACTTTTTATAAAAAAGAGTTGACGACTTTCAGGCTCACCTATAACATTCGTCGCACTTGTCGGGCACAGCCTAGCACTGGTTAAGAAGGTAGAGCGAAGTTGTTGTCCAGCTTGGTGATACTGAAAGCACTTGGTTTGTAGTCGTCAAAGAATACAGGCTAAAAATGCGCCCGTAGCTCAGCTGGATAGAGCATCCGCCTTCTAAGCGGATGGTCGCAGGTTCGAGTCCTGCCGGGTGCGCCATTAGGCAGCTTTGGCACAAGTAAAGAAGCACAGGCAATATGGTGGGCGTAGCTCAGTTGGTAGAGCACGGGATTGTGACTCCCGTTGTCGAGGGTTCGATCCCCTTCGTCCACCCCATATTTAGAAAGCCGCCAGATTAATAATCTGGCGTCTTTGCTTCAAAAGTTTGAAATGCGGATGTGGTGGAATTGGTAGACACACTGGATTTAGGTTCCAGCGCCGCAAGGTGTGAGAGTTCGAGTCTCTCCGTCCGCACCAAATTTGAACAAAGCCGCTTGTAGCGGCTTTTTTCTTTTGTTTTAACTGTCTGTTCCATGTAGTACGGGGCTGGCGGGGTTGTAAACGCGCTATGGTGGGCGTAGCTCAGTTGGTAGAGCACGGGATTGTGACTCCCGTTGTCGAGGGTTCGATCCCCTTCGTCCACCCCATATTTAAAGAAAACGCCAGATTAACCATCTGGCGTTTTTTTGTATCTGCAGTTTGAGGAGCGGGTATCTGGGTACCGCGCAGCGCCTCATTTCCCGCATACTTAGCGTCCTCTGCGATTTGTGTGACAATGCGCGCAGATTGGGATGGCTTGAAAGACTGTCCGATATCGCCAGTCAATCAGCAAGGGTTGTGTGTGTCGGTTTGGTGCCCGGCTTTGCTGGCAGTGCGGTTGTCTGCGAAAAGTGCCTTCGGTGAGGTTTCAGGCTGTGCCTGGTACTCGCTTCTATCTATATAGAAGGCGAAGCAGATGGCTGTTTTTACTTAATTTCTGTCGGCTGTTTCATGCGTGTTTGCGGTAGGGTGACTTCTTGAGTTTGACCCACTAGAATGCATGCCCTTGATTATGGGGTCGGAAACGGCCGGCTAACGTCTGTGCAACGAGGAATATCCATGCAAGTTTCTGTTGAAAATACTTCCGCTCTTGAGCGTCGCATGACCATTGGCGTGCCAGCTGAGCGTATTGAGGCTGAAGTCAACAAGCGTCTGCAACAGACTGCCCAAAAGGCCAAGATCCCGGGCTTCCGTCCAGGCAAGGTGCCAATGAGCGTAATCCGTCAGCGCTACGAAGCTGACGCGCGTCAAGAAGCACTGGGCAATGTGATCCAGGCTTCGTTCTACGAAGCAGTGGTTGAGCAGAAGCTGAACCCGGCTGGCGCACCTTCGGTTGAGCCTAAAGTCTTCGAAAAAGGCAAGGATCTGGAATACGTAGCTACTTTCGAAGTATTCCCTGAATTCGAAGTAACCGGTCTGGACACCATCGCTATCGAGCGCCTGAGCGCCGAAGTTGCTGATGCCGACCTGGACAAAATGCTGGACGTGCTGCGCAAGCAGAACACCCGTTTTGAAGTGACTGATCGTGCAGCTCAGAACGATGATCAACTGAACATTGATTTCGTTGGCAAGGTTGATGGCGAAGTATTCGCTGGCGGTTCCGCCACCGGTACTCAGCTGGTTCTGGGTTCGGGCCGCATGATTCCTGGCTTCGAAGAAGGCCTGGTGGGTGCAAAGGCTGGCGAAGAACGCGTTCTGAAGCTGACTTTCCCTGCTGACTACCAGAACCTGGATCTGGCTGGCAAAGAAGCCGAGTTCACCGTAACGGTCAACACTGTTTCCGAGCCTAAACTGCCAGAATTGAACGAAGAGTTCTTCGCTCAGTTCGGTATCAAGGAAACAGGTCTGGAAGGTTTTCGTGCCGAAGTTCGCAAGAACATGGAGCGTGAGCTGCGTCAGGCCATCAAGTCCAAGGTCAAGAATCAGGTAATGGACGGTCTGTTGGCTGCCAACCCGATCGAAGTGCCGAAGTCCCTGTTGTCCAACGAAGTTGACCGTTTGCGTGTGCAGGCTGTTCAGCAATTCGGTGGCAACATCAAGCCAGACCAACTGCCGGCTGAGCTGTTTGAAGAGCAAGCCCAGCGTCGCGTAGTGCTGGGTTTGATCGTGGCTGAAGTGGTCAAGCAGTTCGACCTCAAGCCTGACGAAGATCGCGTTCGCGAAATGATTCAGGAAATGGCTTCCGCTTACCAGGAGCCAGAGCAGGTTGTAGCTTGGTACTACAAAAATGACACGCAATTGAACGAGGTTCGTTCGGTTGTGCTGGAAGAGCAAGTTGTGGATACTGTTCTGCAGAAGGCTAAGGTGACCGATAAAGCGGTCTCTTACGAAGAAGCTGTCAAGCCGGTGGAAGCTCCACAAGCCGACTGATTTCTGACTCGTTAGAAAACACAACCATAAGCCAGCCTCGAGCTGGCTTATGCGTATCCAGACAAGACTATTTGGGAGTGACTGCCGGACATGTCCCGCAATTCTTATATTCAGCAGAACTCTGATATCCACGCCGCTGGCGGCCTGGTCCCGATGGTTGTCGAGCAGTCCGCCCGTGGCGAGCGCGCTTACGACATCTACTCGCGCCTCCTTAAGGAGCGAATCATCTTCCTGGTAGGCCCTGTAGAAGATTACATGGCCAACCTGGTGGCGGCACAGTTGCTGTTCCTTGAAGCCGAGAACCCGGACAAGGACATCCACCTGTACATCAACTCCCCGGGTGGTTCGGTGACTGCAGGCATGTCGATCTACGACACCATGCAATTCATCAAGCCAGACGTGTCGACCATCTGCATCGGCCAGGCCTGCAGCATGGGCGCCTTCCTGTTGGCCGGTGGCGCACCGGGCAAGCGTCACTGCCTGCCGAACTCGCGCATGATGATTCACCAGCCACTGGGTGGTTTCCAGGGGCAGGCGTCGGATATCGACATTCATGCCAAGGAAATCCTCAACATTCGTCATCGTTTGAACTCGCTGCTGGCTCACCATACTGGCCAGACTCTCGAAACCATCGAGCGCGATACCGAGCGTGACAACTTCATGAGCGCCGAGCGTGCAACCGAATATGGTTTGATCGACTCTGTGTTCAGCAAGCGTCAAATGCCCGCTTAAGCAGCTCAAATGGGGGTGGTTGGGCTAACCGACCACCTGCGGGCTTGAAAAAGCCCGCAGTTGCCTTCATCTTGTGTTGCAAGCCTATCGGATTTGGATCGATCGAATGACTGACACCCGCAACGGCGAGGACAACGGCAAATTGCTCTATTGCTCCTTCTGTGGCAAAAGCCAGCATGAAGTGCGCAAATTGATTGCCGGCCCCTCGGTCTTTATCTGCGACGAATGCGTTGACCTGTGCAATGACATCATCCGTGAGGAGGTGCAGGAAGCTCAGGCCGAAAGCAGCGCGCATAAATTACCTTCGCCAAAAGAAATCAGCGGCATCCTTGATCAATACGTCATTGGTCAGGAACGTGCTAAAAAGGTTTTGGCTGTAGCGGTGTACAACCACTACAAGCGCCTGAACCAGCGTGACAAAAAGAACGACGACGTCGAACTCGGCAAAAGCAACATCCTGCTGATCGGCCCGACCGGCTCGGGTAAAACCCTGCTGGCAGAAACCTTGGCTCGTCTGCTGAATGTGCCGTTCACCATCGCTGACGCTACCACGCTGACCGAAGCCGGTTACGTGGGCGAAGATGTTGAAAATATCATTCAGAAGCTGCTGCAGAAATGCGATTACGATGTAGAAAAAGCCCAGATGGGTATTGTTTACATCGATGAAATCGACAAGATTTCGCGCAAGTCTGACAACCCTTCGATTACCCGTGATGTTTCCGGTGAAGGCGTGCAACAGGCCCTGCTCAAGCTGATTGAAGGCACCGTGGCTTCCGTACCGCCTCAAGGTGGTCGCAAGCACCCGCAGCAAGAATTCCTGCAAGTTGATACTCGCAATATTCTGTTTATCTGTGGTGGTGCGTTCTCGGGTCTGGAGAAGGTTGTACAGGCTCGCTCGACGCGTGGCGGCATCGGCTTCAGTGCCGAAGTACGCAGCAAGGAAGAGGGCAAGAAGGTTGGCGAATCCCTGCGTGAAGTCGAGCCTGATGATTTGGTCAAGTTTGGCCTGATCCCGGAGTTCGTGGGCCGTTTGCCTGTTCTGGCAACGCTGGATGAGCTGGACGAAGCTGCATTGATGCAGATTCTGACCGAGCCAAAGAACGCGTTGACCAAGCAGTATGGCAAGTTGTTCGAGATGGAAGGTGTTGATCTCGAGTTCCGTGCTGATGCTTTGAAAGCCATCGCCAAGCGTGCGCTTGAGCGCAAGACTGGCGCCCGTGGCTTGCGTTCGATTCTTGAAGGCGTGCTACTCGACACCATGTATGAAATCCCCTCGCAGTCCGAGGTGAGTAAAGTGGTGATCGACGAAAGCGTTATAGAAGGGAAGTCCAAGCCGTTGTTGATTTATGAAAACAACGAAGCGACTGCCAAGGTAGCACCTGACGCGTAAATGTAGTGCTGGGCACTGCACTTGACGTGTTAAAGAAGGGGCCTTCGGGCCCCTTTGCTTTTCCTGTCGTTCAATGCTTGTTTTTTTTCAAGGCAGCCCCCATCTTGGCTTCAAGCTTACTTCCATCTGATTACGGCCTTATGGCCGCCGTAGAGGCGAAATCATGAAGACAACCATCGAATTGCCTCTCCTGCCATTGCGTGATGTTGTGGTTTATCCGCACATGGTGATCCCACTGTTCGTGGGACGCGAGAAATCGATCGAGGCCCTTGAGGCTGCGATGACGGGCGACAAGCAGATTCTGCTGTTGGCTCAAAAAAATCCTGCAGACGATGATCCGAGTGAAGACGCACTCTATCGTGTAGGTACCATTGCTACTGTCCTGCAGCTGCTCAAGCTCCCGGATGGCACTGTCAAGGTGCTGGTCGAAGGTGAACAGCGCGGTGCAGTTGAGCATTTTGGTCAGGCAGATGGCTATCTGAGTGCTGAAGTCTCCCTGATTGATGAAGTGGCTGCCCCGGATCGCGAATCCGAGGTCTTTGTTCGCAGCCTGCTTTCGCAGTTCGAGCAATATGTGCAGCTGGGCAAAAAAGTCCCGGCTGAGGTTCTGTCATCGCTTAACAGCATTGATGAGCCAAGCCGTCTGGTCGATACCATGGCTGCCCATATGGCACTCAAGATCGAGCAGAAGCAGGAAATTCTCGAAATCATCGATTTGCAGTCCCGGGTCGAACACGTCCTGGCGCTGCTGGATGCCGAAATTGATCTGCTGCAAGTTGAAAAGCGTATTCGCGGCCGTGTCAAAAAGCAGATGGAGCGCAGCCAGCGCGAGTACTATCTGAATGAGCAGATGAAGGCCATTCAGAAAGAACTGGGTGACGGTGACGAAGGTCACAATGAAATCGAAGAGCTGAAAAAGCGCATCGACGCTGCAGGCTTGCCTAAAGATGCAATGGCCAAGGCCCAGGCCGAGCTGAACAAGCTCAAGCAAATGTCGCCAATGTCCGCAGAAGCCACTGTCGTGCGCTCTTACATCGACTGGCTGGTTCAGGTGCCGTGGAAGGCTCAGAGCAAGGTGCGTCTGGACCTCAAGCGTGCAGAGGACATCCTGGACGCAGATCACTATGGCCTGGATGAAGTCAAAGAGCGGATTCTCGAATATCTCGCAGTGCAAAAACGCGTGAAGAAAATTCGTGGTCCGGTGCTGTGTCTGGTCGGCCCGCCGGGTGTGGGTAAAACTTCGCTTGCAGAGTCCATTGCTCACGCGACAAACCGTAAGTTTGTGCGTATGGCTTTGGGTGGCGTACGTGACGAAGCGGAAATTCGTGGCCATCGCCGTACTTATATCGGTTCGATGCCAGGTAGATTGATTCAAAAGATGACCAAGGTTGGGGTGCGTAACCCGCTGTTCTTGCTCGATGAGATCGACAAGATGGGCAGCGATATGCGCGGCGATCCTGCTTCGGCATTGCTTGAAGTGCTTGATCCTGAGCAAAACCACAATTTTAACGACCATTACCTCGAGGTTGATTACGATCTGTCCGACGTAATGTTCCTGTGTACCTCCAACTCGATGAATATCCCGCCAGCCTTGCTGGACCGGATGGAAGTCATTCGTCTGCCGGGCTACACCGAAGACGAAAAAATCAATATCGCTGTCAAATACCTGGCCCCGAAACAGATTGAAGCAAATGGCTTGAAGAAGGGCGAGCTGGCGTTTGATAACGAAGCAATCCGCGACATCATTCGTTACTACACGCGTGAAGCCGGTGTGCGGGGCCTTGAGCGTCAAATTGCTAAGATTTGCCGCAAGGCCGTCAAAGAGCATGCGATGGAAAAACGCTTTGCAGTTACCGTGACGCCAGAGCTGCTTGAACACTTCCTCGGTGTAAGAAAATTCAGCTACGGTTTGGCTGAAGTGCAGGACCAGATCGGGCAGGTGACAGGTTTGGCCTGGACTCAGGTCGGTGGTGAGCTGCTGACCATTGAAGCGGCAGTTGTTCCTGGCAAGGGCCAGTTGATCAAGACCGGTTCGCTGGGTGATGTGATGGTCGAGTCGATAACTGCTGCTCTGACGGTCGTTCGCAGCCGCGCCAAGAGCCTGGGTATCCCTTTGGATTTCCACGAAAAACGTGATGTTCACATCCATATGCCAGAAGGGGCGACGCCCAAAGATGGTCCTAGTGCGGGTGTAGGGATGTGTACTGCTCTGGTTTCCGCCTTGACGTTGATTCCAGTGCGTGCAGATGTTGCAATGACCGGCGAAATTACCTTGCGTGGCCAAGTATTGGCGATTGGTGGTCTGAAGGAAAAACTACTGGCGGCTCACCGAGGTGGGATCAAAACTGTAATTATTCCTGAAGAGAATGTTCGCGATCTGAAGGAAATTCCTGACAACATCAAACAGGATCTTCAGATTAAACCGGTTAAATGGATTGACGAGGTCCTGCAAATTGCGCTGCAATACGCGCCGGAGCCCTTGCCGGATGTGGCTCCCGAGATTGTTGCGAAGGACGACAAGCGAGAGTCTGACTCTAAGGAAAGAATTAGCACGCATTAATACGGATTCGCCTGATGGGCTTTCTTGACGCTTTTTAGAGCCCTTGTTATAAAGCGGCTCTATAAGTGTCCGTAAGTGCTTCAGCAGTCGTTTTGCTTTTACCAAAAAACTTTAGAAACATACTCAGATAGATATAAGGGGACTTAGAGTGAACAAGTCGGAACTGATTGATGCTATCGCTGCATCTGCTGATATCCCGAAAGCTGCAGCTGGCCGTGCGCTGGACGCAGTAATCGAATCCGTCACTGGCGCTCTTAAGGCTGGCGACTCTGTGGTACTGGTTGGTTTTGGTACTTTCTCTGTAACCGATCGTCCTGCTCGCACTGGTCGTAACCCACAGACCGGTAAAACGCTGGAAATTCCTGCTGCTAAAAAACCAGGCTTCAAGGCCGGTAAAGCACTGAAAGAAGCGGTTAACTAAGTTTCTGCAACACTTTTTACCCAACCGGGTCAGGCGCACGCCAGGCTTGGCAGCGGAGCGGTAGTGCTGGCGATGGTTACATCGTCGTGTCACGCCGGGGGTCGCGGGTTCGAGCCCGGTCCGCTCCGCCAGTTACGAGAAGGCGCATCCTCGGATGCGCCTTTCTTCTATCCGGACTCTACCCACGCTCCACGGTTGCTCATTATGCAAGACCGTTTCTGGGGGAAGCATGCTGCAAAATATCAGGGACAATTCACAAGGCTGGATTGCCAAGACCATCATCGGTGTCATCGTCGCGTTAATGGCGTTGACGGGTTTCGATGCTATTTTTCAAGCCACCTCTACCAGCCAGGATGCCGCCAAGGTCAATGGTGAAGAAATCACTCAAGTTGAACTGAGTCAGGCAGTCGACATGCAACGTCGCCAGCTGCTGCAGCAACTGGGCAAGGATTTCGACGCTTCCTTGCTGGATGAAAAAATGCTGCGTGAAGCGGCCCTCAAAGGGTTGATCGATCGCAAGCTGTTGCTGCAAGGCGCCAAAGACGCGAAGTTTTCGTTCTCTGAAGCTGCCCTGGATCAAGTCATTCTGCAGACTCCCGAGTTTCAGGAAGATGGCAAATTCAGCCCTGAGCGTTTCGATCAGGTAATTCGTCAGCTGGGTTACGGCCGTCTGCAGTTCCGCGACATGCTGGGCCAGGAAATGCTGATTGGTCAGTTGCGTGCCGGTTTGGCAGGCAGTGGTTTCGTGACCGATGAGCAAGTGAACGCTTTTGCCCGTCTTGAAAAACAAACCCGTGATTTCGCTTCTCTGAACATCAAGGCCGATCCGGCTGCGGTGAAACTGAGCGACGACGAAATCAAGGCTTATTACGACGAGCATGCCAAAGAATTCATGACGCCTGATCAGGTCGTGATCGACTACATCGAGTTGAAGAAATCTTCTTTCTTTGACCAGGTAGCCGTGAAGGACGATGAACTGCAAGCGTTGTATCAGAAAGAAATCGCTAATCTGGCTGAACAGCGCCGGGCGGCGCATATCCTGATTGAGGTCAACGACAAGGTTAGCGACGAGCAGGCCAAGGCCAAGGTCGCCGAGATCCAGCAGCGTCTGGCCAAGGGTGAAAGCTTCGAGGCTCTGGCCAAGGAGTTCTCGCAGGATCCGGGCTCGGCTGCCAATGGTGGTGATCTGGGCTTTGCAGGCCCGGGCGTTTACGACCCTGTATTCGAAACGGCTGTTTATGCGTTGAAACAGGATCAGGTTTCGGAGCCGGTGCGCACCAGCTTTGGTTATCACCTGATCAAGCTGTTGGGCGTTGAAGCACCTGAAGTTCCGAGCTTTGCCAGCCTGAAAGACAAGCTGACCCATGACCTGAAAACCCAACAGGTTGAGCGCCGCTTTGTGGATGCGACCAAGGAATTGGAAGACTCTGCGTTTGAAGCGTCCGATCTGGTGCAGCCTGCTCAAGACTTGAAGCTGACTGTGCACACCTCCGCGCCATTTGGACGTGAGGGTGGTGAGGGTATTGCGGCCAATCGCGCTGTGATCCAGGCGGCATTCAGCACTGAAGTAATGGATGAGGGTGCGAACAGCACGGCAATCGAGCTCGATCCTGAGACCGTAGTTGTGTTGCGCGTCAAGGAGCACCTCAAGCCTGAGCAGTTGCCTCTGCAAGCTGTTGCCGCGAGCATTCGTGCGCAATTGGTTAAAGAGCACGCCAGCGCTGCGGCTAAAACCAAGGCTGAAGATATCATCAAGGAACTGCGCGATGGCAAACTGCCGTTGAACCAGCCAGTTGATGGTCAGTCCTGGAAGGTTCAGGAAGCGGTCGCCCGTACCCAGGAAGGTATTGATCCTGCGGTGCTGCAAGCGGTGTTCCGTATGCCCAAGCCTGCGTCCAAGGACAAGCCTACCTTCGGTAGCGTGACCTTGGCCGATGGTACTGTGGTTGTGTTGCGCCTTAACGGTGTCAACGATGGTGCCAAGCCGACTGAGGAAGAGAAGGCGTCGTACCGTCGCTTCCTGGCTTCGCGTGTTGGCCAGCAAGACTTCACGGCCTACCGCAAGCAGTTGGAAAGCGAAGCCAAGGTGGAGCGCTACTAAGCGTTCTTGCCGCTTCACTAAAAATGGCCGCTCATTGAGCGGCCATTTTTTATGGGCGGGCTTTGCTGTCGGCGATGGCGTCGCCGCGACCCACCTGAATCGCGGCAACCCGACTCATGTGCAGTCAATCCTTAAACGCAAAACGCCCGATGCAATCAATGCACCGGGCGTTTTGAGTAGCGCTTGAAGCGAAGTGTTTACTCTTCGAGGCTGCCCATTGCGGTGGTGTTGAAGCCGCCGTCTACGTACATGATTTCGCCGCTGATGCCCGACGCCAGGTCGGAGCACAGGAAGGCGCCGGCATTGCCGACTTCGTCGATGGTGACGTTACGACGCAGTGGAGTCTGCGCTTCATTGGCCGCCAGCATTTTACGGAAGTTCTTGATACCCGACGCTGCCAGGGTACGGATCGGGCCGGCGGATACGCAGTTAACGCGTGTGCCTTCCGGGCCCAGGCTACCTGCCAGGTAACGTACGCCCGCTTCCAGGCTGGCCTTGGCCATACCCATCACGTTGTAGTTAGGCATGGTGCGCTCGGCGCCCAGGTAAGACAGGGTCAGCAGGCTGCCATTGCGGCCTTTCATCATCGGGCGACCGGCTTTGGCCAGGGCCACAAAGCTGTAGGCGCTGATGTCGTGAGCAATGCGGAAGCCTTCGCGGGTGGTAGCGTCGGTGAAGTCGCCATCCAGTTGGTCGCCAGGAGCGAAACCTACGGAATGAACGATGCAGTCCAGACCGTCCCACTTCTTGCTCAGGTCTTCGAAGACCTTGGCGATTTCTTCATCGCTGGCAACGTCGCAAGGGAAGCACAGTTCAGGGCTGGAGCCCCAACCTGCAGCGAACTCTTCAACGCGGCCTTTAAGCTTTTCGTTCTGATAAGTGAAAGCAAGTTCAGCGCCTTCACGGTGCATGGCGGCAGCAATGCCAGAAGCGATGGACAATTTGCTAGCGACACCGACGATCAGGACGCGCTTACCGGCGAGAAAACCCATGTGTTGTTCCTCTATCAGATTAATCGACAGCCACTGGTGCCAAAAAGGCGGCTTCCAGCAGCTGCTGTGTATATGGATGTTGCGGTGAGGCAAAGATACTTTGCGCATCACCCTGTTCGACCACTTGGCCATGCTTGACCACCATCAGCTGGTGGCTAAGCGCTTTGACGACAGCCAGGTCATGGCTGATAAACAAATACGTCAGGTTGTACTTGGCTTGCAGTGAGCGCAGCAGCTCAACTACCTGGCGTTGTACAGTCCGGTCCAACGCTGACGTTGGCTCGTCCAGCAGAATCAGCGCCGGTTTTAAAACAAGTGCCCGGGCAATGGCGATTCTTTGCCGTTGTCCGCCTGAAAACTCGTGAGGGTAACGGTGCCGGGTTTCCGGATCCAGACCTACTTCTCGCAAAGCTTCAATAATTGCGATTTCCTGCTCTGCGGCGGTGCCCATACGGTGAATGCGCAAACCTTCACCGACAATCTCGCTGACGCTCATGCGTGGGCTGAGACTGCCATACGGGTCCTGGAACACCACCTGCATTTGCCGTCGCAGCGGCCTGACTTCTTGCTGCGACAGACAGTCTAGTCGTTTGTCTTCAAAACGGATTAAACCCCGGCTGGCAATCAGACGCAAAATTGCCAGGCCCAGTGTCGACTTGCCCGATCCGCTTTCTCCCACAATTCCCAGGGTTTGTCCCTGTGGCAGGCTGAAGTTGATTCCGTCGACCGCTTTCACGTAGTCGACGGTCTTGCGCAACAGCCCCTTTTTGATCGGGAACCAGACTTTCAGGTCCTCGACTTCCAGCAATGGCGCTCCGGCGACGGTGCTGGCCGGGCCTCCGCTGGGCTCTGCACGGAGCAGTTCCCGGGTGTATGGATGCTGCGGCGAACGGAACAGCTGCTCGCACGATGCTTGTTCGACGATGCAACCGCGTTGCATGACACATACTCGGTGAGCAATTCTTCGAACCAGGTTCAAATCGTGACTGATCAGTAACAGCGACATGCCCAGGCGGGCTTGCAGATCCTTGAGCAGGTCAAGAATCTTCAACTGCACCGTGACGTCCAGGGCGGTGGTGGGTTCGTCGGCGATCAGCAGCTCAGGTTCGTTCGCCAGGGCCATGGCGATCATGACGCGCTGTCTCTGGCCGCCTGAGAGCTCGTGTGGCAGCGCCTTCAGGCGCTTGTGAGGCTCGGTGATGCCTACCAGCTCAAGAAGCTCCAGTGTGCGCTGTGTGGCGGCCTTGCCTGTGATCCCTTTGTGAATGCCCAGCACCTCATTGATTTGTTTTTCAATGTTATGCAGCGGGTTCAGCGAGGTCATGGGCTCCTGAAAAATCATCGCAATGCGGTTGCCACGTATATGCCGCAGTTTTTTCTCGTCCAGGCTCAGCAAGTCTTGCCCGGAATACTCGATGCTGCCGCTTGGGTGGCGTGCGATCGGGTAGGGCAGCAGCCGCAGGATCGAGTGTGCAGTGACCGACTTTCCCGAGCCGCTTTCGCCGACCAGTGCCAGGGTTTCACCGCGCCGGATATCAAAACTGATGCCTTGCACCACACGCTGCGGCTGTTCACCGGCGACGAACTCGACGGAGAGATCGCGCACTTCGATCAGATTGTCCTTCGTCATCTCATTTCCTCGGGTCGAAGGCATCGCGAGCGGACTCACCGATAAACACCAGCAGGCTGAGCATGATTGCCAGCACCGCGAATGCACTGATGCCCAGCCACGGGGCTTGCAGGTTGGACTTGCCCTGGGCGACCAGTTCACCCAGTGATGGCGCGCCCGGTGGCAGGCCGAAGCCCAAAAAATCCAGCGCGGTGAGGGTGCCAATGGCGCCAGTCAGGATAAATGGCATAAAGGTCATCGTGGAAACCATCGCGTTGGGCAAGATATGGCGATACATGATGGCCATGTCCTGCATGCCCAGGGCGCGGGCAGCACGGACATATTCCAGGTTTCGCCCGCGCAGGAACTCTGCGCGCACCACATCTACCAGGCTCATCCACGAGAACAGCAGCATGATCCCCAGCAACCACCAGAAATTGGGCTGCACGAAGCTGGCAAGAATGATCAGCAGATAGAGCACCGGCAAACCGGACCAAATTTCCAGAAATCGCTGACCGGCAAGGTCGACCCAGCCGCCATAAAAGCCCTGAAGTGCTCCGGCGATAACGCCAATGATTGAACTCAATATGGTCAGCGTCAGCGCAAACAGCACCGATATCCGAAAACCATAAATCACCCGCGCAAGCACATCGCGCCCCTGGTCGTCCGTGCCCAGCCAGTTCTCGGCGGAAGGCGGTGCGGGTGCGGGGACTTTCAGGTCGTAGTTGATGCTCTGATAGCTGTAAGGGATGGGCGGCCACACGACCCAGGCATCTTTCTTGGCCAGTAGTTCGCGGATGTACGGGCTCTTGTAGTTGGCTTCGAGCGGGAATTCACCGCCAAAGTCGGTCTCCGGGTAGCGTTTGAGTGCCGGGAAAAACCATTGGCCGTCGTAATTGATCACCAGCGGTTTGTCGTTGGCGATCAATTCGGCGTTCAGGCTTAGCCCGAACAGCACCAGGAAAATCCACAGTGACCACCAGCCACGCTTGTTGGCTTTGAAACGTTCAAAGCGTCGTCGATTGAGAGGCGATAATTTCATCTCAATGCTCCCGGCTTTCAAAGTCGATACGCGGATCAACCAGGGTGTATGAGAGGTCGCCGATCAGTTTTACTACCAGCCCGACCAGCGTAAAAATGAACAGGGTGCCGAACACCACGGGATAATCGCGGTTGATCGCGGCCTCGAAGCTCATCAGGCCCAGACCGTCCAGGGAGAAGATCACTTCAACCAGCAATGAGCCGGTGAAGAAAATCCCGATAAAGGCCGATGGAAACCCGGCAATCACCAGCAGCATCGCATTGCGAAATACATGGCCGTACAGCACGCGGTGGTTGGTCAGCCCTTTGGCTTTGGCGGTCACCACATACTGTTTGTTGATCTCGTCCAGAAAGCTGTTTTTGGTCAGCAAGGTCATGGTCGCGAAGTTGCCGATCACCAGCGCGGTGACCGGTAACGCCAGATGCCAGAAATAATCGAGGATCTTGCCGCCCACACTCAGTTCATCGAAGTTGTTGGAGGTCAGGCCGCGTAACGGGAACCAGTCAAAATAGCTGCCCCCGGCAAACAGCACGATCAGCAGGATGGCAAACAGGAAGGCCGGAATCGCATAGCCCACGATGATCAATGAACTGGTCCAGACGTCAAACTGGCTGCCGTGTCGCGTAGCCTTGGCGATCCCCAGCGGGATCGACACCAGGTACATGATCAGGGTGCTCCACAATCCCAGAGAGATGGAGACCGGCATCTTCTCCTTGATCAGGTCTATGACTTTGGCATCACGAAAGAAACTCTCGCCGAAATCCAGTCGGGCGTAGTTCTTGATCATGATCCACAAGCGTTCCGGCGCCGATTTGTCGAAGCCGTACATCTTTTCGATTTCCTTGATCAGCTCCGGGTCCAGCCCCTGTGCGCCGCGATAGTTGGAACCTGCCACCGAGACCTCGGAACCCCCGCCGGCAATACGGCTGGTGGCGCCATCAAAGCCTTCGAGCTTGGCAATCATCTGTTCGACCGGGCCGCCAGGGGCGGCCTGGATGATGATGAAGTTGATCAGCAAAATCCCGAATAACGTCGGAATAATCAGCAGCAGTCGCCTGAATATATAAGCCAGCATTTAAGGCTCCAGGCTCGCGCTTGCGGGTTTAGTGGGAGTTGCAGGCTTGGTGTCGGGTTTTGCCCACCATGTAGAGGTACCGATGTCGTATTTCGGGGTGACTTCGGGATGGCCGATATGACTCGAGTAGGCCACGCGCCAGGTTTTGATATGCCAGTTTGGAATCACATAGAAGCCCCACTGCAACACACGGTCCAGCGCCCTGGCATGGTTGATCAGGCTTTGCCGTGACTCGGCGTTGATCAGGCCTTCAGTCAGCTGGTCGATAGCCGGGTCCTTGAGGCCGATAAAGTTGCGGCTGCCGGGTTTGTCGATGCTTTGCGACTCCCAGTATTCGCGCTGTTCACTGCCGGGTGAACTCGATTGCGGGAAGCTGCCGACGATCATGTCGTAATCCCGTGAGCGCAGACGGTTCAGGTACTGGGAGGTGTCGACACGACGAATCTGCAAGTCGATGCCCAGGTCGCTGAGGTTGCGTTTGTAGGGCAGCAGGATTCGCTCAAAGTCGGTTTGCGCCAGCAAAAACTCGATTTTCACCGGTTTGCCCTGTGCGTCGACCATCTTGTCGTCGACGATGCGCCAGCCGGCGTCTTGCAGCAATTGATAGGCGCGGCGCTGTTGGTCGCGAATCATGCCGCTGGCGTCGGTGACATTCGGTTTGAAGACTTCTGTGAATACCTGATCGGGGATCTGGCCGCGCAAGGGTTCCAAAATAGCCCGTTCCTCTTCGGTCGGCGGCGCTTTGGCAGCCATCTCCGAGTTTTCGAAGTAGCTGCCGGTACGTGCGTAGGCGCCGCTGAACAGCTGCTTGTTGGCCCATTCAAAGTCGAACAGCAGGCTTAGCGCCTCGCGCACGCGCACATCCTGGAACATGGGTTTGCGCAGATTGAAGACGAAACCCTGCATGCCCGTCGGGTTGTGGTTACGGATTTCTTCTTTTATCAAGCGGCCCTGGGTGAATGCCGGGGCGTTGTAGGCGCCGGCCCAGTTTTTGGCGCTGATCTCCAGCCAGTAATCAAACTGCCCGGCCTTGAGCGCTTCGAACGCGACGCTGTTGTCACGAAAGTAATCGACGGTAATCGCGTCGAAGTTGTACAGCCCCTTGTTGATCGGCAGGTCCTTGCCCCAGTAGTCCTTGTTGCGCTCGTAACGAATTGAGCGCCCGGGTTTGATCTCGGTGATGGTGTAGGGGCCGCTGCCTGGCGGGACTTCCAGGTTGCCTTTGCCAAATTCCCGTGTTTCCCACCAATGCTTGGGCAGGACCGGGAGCTGGCCAAGAATCATCGGCAATTCGCGATTCTTGTTGTGCTTGAAGGTGAATTTCACCTGCAACGGGTTTTCCGCGATGGCCTGGTCCACGTCGCTGTAATAACCCTTGTAGAGCGGTGAGCCGTTCTTCATAAGGGTATCGAAGCTGAATACGACGTCTTCGGCGCGAATCGGATGACCGTCACTGAACTTTGCCTGGGGGCGCAGGTAAAAACGCACCCAGCTGTTATCGGGGGCCTTTTCGATTTTTTCGGCAATCAGGCCGTAGGAAGTAAAGGGCTCATCGAGGGTCTGCCGGGCCAGGGTGTCGAAGGTCAGATCAATATCGTCGGCCGGCACACCTTTATTGATAAAGGGGTTGAGGCTGTCGAAGCTTCCCAGCGCGGATTTGCGAAACGTCCCGCCCTTGGGGGCGTCCGGGTTCACGTAGTCGACATGCTTGAAGTTGGCCGGGTATTTCGGCGGTTCGTCGTAGAGGGTCAAGGCATGTTGAGGGGCGGCCAGTACCGCGCTGGCAAAACCGGCCAACAGCAAGCCGGCAAGGGGCTTGAGCAACGTACGCAAAGGCATCATTGTTTTTTCTCCGTAGGCTTAAGCCACCACGCGCTAAGGCCCAGGGTGTAGGGCGGCGTAGTCACAAAGGCGAACCGGTTGCGGTACGCCAGGCGGTGATAATTCAGATACCAGTTAGGAATGATGTAGTGCTGCCATAGCAGCACGCGGTCAAGGGCTCGTCCGGCGGACAATTGTTCTTCACGGGTCTGGGCTGCCAGCAATCGCTCCAGCAAGTGGTCGACAATCGGGTTGGACACGCCGGCATAGTTTTTACTGCCCTTGACCCCGGCCTGGCTGGAGTGGAAGTACTGCCACTGCTCTAGACCGGGGCTCAGGGTCTGGTCGAGGGTCATCAGGATCATGTCGAAATCGAACTGATCCAGCCGCTGCTTGTATTGGGCACGGTCTACGGTACGCAGGCGGGCGTCGATGCCGATGCTCGCCAGGTTCTCCACGTAGGGTTGCAGGATGCGCTCAAGGTTCGGATTTACCAGCAATATTTCGAAACGTAGCGGCTTGCCTTCGCTGTTTAGCAGTCGTTGCCCCGACAGCGTCCACCCGCCCTCAGCCAAAAGGCCCAGCGCCTGACGCAGGGTTTGCCGGGGAATGCCCTGGCCCTTGGTTTTCGACAGGGCGAAGGGCTGGCTGAACATCTCGGGGGGCAGCTGGTTGCGGTAAGGCGACAGCATCAGCCACTCATGCCCCTGGGGAATGCCTGTGGCCGAGAACTCACTGTTGGGGTAATAGCTTGCAGCGCGCTGGTAGGCGCTGTTGAACAGGGCGCGATTGGTCCATTCAAAGTCGAACATCAAACCCAGAGCCTCGCGGACTTTGGTTTGCTCAAAGGTCGTGCGGCGGCTGTTCATGAACAGCCCTTGGGTTTGAGTCGGGATCCGGTGGGTGATTTCGGCTTTGATCACGTCGCCACGGCGTACTGCGGGGAAGTTATAGCCATTGGCCCAGTTCTTGGCCTGGTGTTCGATATAGATGTCGAACTCGCCGGCTTTAAACGCTTCGAATGCGACATCGCTGTCGCGGTAGAACTCCACTTCCACTCGGTCAAAGTTGTATTTGCCACGGTTGACCGGCAGGTTGGCGCCCCACCAGTTTTTGACATGCTCAAAGATCACTTGTCGACCGGGGGTGACCCTGGTGATGCGATACGGTCCGCTGCCCAGTGGGGGTTCAAAGGTGGTGGCCTTGAAGTCGCGCTTTGCCCAGTAGTGCTGGGGCAGCACGGGCAATTCGCCCAGGCGCAGAATCAGCAAGGGGTTGCCCGCGCGCTTGAACACAAAGCGGATGCGCTTGGGTCCCAGAATATCCACCCGCTGAACTTCCTGGAGGTTGGTCCTGTATTGCGGATGGCCTTCTTTGAGCAGCAGGTTGTATGAGAACGCTACGTCGTAGGCAGTAATCGGGGCCCCGTCGTGAAATCGGGCTTCGGGGCGCAGGTAAAAGACCACCCAGCTACGGTCTTCGTTGTACTCCACCGACTGCGCGATCAATCCATAGCTGGAGGTGGGCTCGTCGCCGGAGGGGGCGTACTGGCCAGTGCCGGCCATCAGGGTTTCGTTGAGCTCATTGACCCCGTATTGCAGGAAGTTGGGGGTCGATACCGGGCTGGTGCCTTTGAAGGTGTAAGGGTTGAGCGTGTCGAAGGTGCCGAACGCCATGACCTTCAAGGTCCCGCCTTTGGGCGCGTCGGGGTTGACCCAGTCAAAATGGGTGAACGTGGCCGGGTATTTGAGTGTACCGAACTGCGCATAACCGTGGCTTTCGCTCAGGGTTGCGCCTGCAGGGGAGCTCAAGGCCAGGCTGATAAATAGCGTAAGGAGGGGACGCATCAAGTCAGAGATCCGATCCAGGCATTGGGCTTAGGGTTTCCGTACAGTAACAGCTTGTATCTGTAGGAAAAAGGCCACTCTGGAAAGCACTGCGGGCAAGTTGTTTCCTACTTAGATGTAGGACTCAACTTGCCCGCAAACGTCTCGGTGTTGTGTTTAACGTGGACTGGAGACGGTCAGCATCTGCCCGGGTTTAAGGGCTTTGGCGCTGTTCGGGTTCCAGCGCTTGAGATGTTGCATCTCAACGTTGAACCGCTTGGCCACGATGTACAGCGAATCGCCTTTCTTGACCTTGTACTGGGTCGGCTTTTTGCCTGTTGGCTTGCGCGTGTCCTGCATGACCAGGATTTGACCGGCCTTCAGGTTGTTGCCGCTGAGCTTGTTCCAGTGCTGCAGGTCTTTGACATCGACCTTGTTTGCCTTGGCGATCAGGGTCAGGTTGTCGCCGCTTTTAACCCGGTACTTGCGGTTGAGGCGGGCGGGCTGAGTGCTTGCGATGTTGTCAAATACCGGCTTTTTAGGGCGCAGGCTAACCAGCTCTTGCGGATTGAGGCTGGACAGACTGGCGGTCAGCAGTTGCGCTTTGGAGGTGGGTACCAGCAAGTGCTGCGGGCCATCAATGGTGGCGCGCTGCTTGTAGGCGGGGTTCAACTGGAACATCTCGTCTTCGTCGATCTCGGCCAGCGCTGCCACGCGAGACAAGTCCATGGACTGCTTGATCTCGACCATTTCGAAGTAGGGTTCGTTGGCGATCGGGTTCAGGTTGATGCCGTAGGCCTCAGGGGCCAGAACCACTTGGGACAGGGCCAGGAGTTTCGGAACGTAGTCTTTGGTTTCCTGCGGCAGCGGCAGGTTCCAGTAGTCAGTGGGCAGGCCGAGCTTTTCATTGCGTTCGATGGCCCTGCTTACAGTGCCTTCGCCCGCGTTGTATGCGGCCAGGGCCAGCAGCCAGTCACCGTTGAACATGTCGTGCAGACGGTTCAGGTAATTGAGGGCTGCCAGGGTCGAGGCCGTAATGTCACGACGTCCGTCGTAGGCCCGGGTTTGACGCAAATTGAAGTAGCGGCCCGTCGAGGGAATGAACTGCCAGAGCCCGACCGCATTGGCGTGGGAATACGCCATTGGGTTGTAGGCGCTTTCGATGGCTGGCAGCAGGGCCAGTTCCAGCGGCATGTTGCGCTCTTCGAGGCGCTCCACGATGTAGTGGATGTAAAGGCTGCCGCGCTCGCCCGCGTTTTCGAGAAACGACGGGTTGCTGGCAAACCACAAGCGCTGTTGTTCAATGCGGGGGTTAACGTTCTGGCCGTCTTGTAGCTTGAAACCCTGGCGCATCCGTTCCCACACATCTTGCGGGGCGACGGGGCTAGGCTTTTCGCTGAGCCACAAAGGTTGCTGCGGAGTACGTTTGGCTACTTTAAGGCTGGGTCTTTCGGCGGTTTGTGCCGAATGATCCATGGATTGGCAGCCCGCGAGAGTGGCGGACACAGCCACCGCGATGGCTTTAACCAAGCGCGTCAATGCGTCTGAGTTGATGGAGTAACCTTTAAATGACGACATTGTCTGGAGGGTATGTTCAGGCAAAAATGTCGGGGGATTCTAGAAAGCAGGTGGGGCGCGGTCAACTGTTCAGAATTTTTGTGCCAACCGCGACCCGGTTTAGAACTTATCTTTCCAGCTGCGCAAGCTGGCAAAGACAGCGCTGGGCGAGGCATTGTCGAGGCTGTTCCACTCGTCAGCTTTTTCTTTAACAGATGTTTCATTGACCCGTAGAAAGGGATTTGTGCGTAATTCGAGGGCAATGGTTGAGGGCAAACTGATGCGACCTTCGGCGCGCCATTGCGTCACCTGATCGACCCGCGCTGCAATATCCGGGTTGTTGGGCTCTACCGCCCGGGCAAAGCGCAAGTTGCTCAAGGTGTATTCGTGGGTGCAGTACACGCCGGTGTGGGCGGGCAGGGCCGCGAGCCGGTTCAGCGAATGGTGCATCTGTTCGGGAGTGCCCTCGAACAGCCGGCCACACCCTGCGGCGAACAGGGTATCGCCACAAAACAGCAAGGGGGCCGCCGGGTCGTCGTGATAGTAGGCAATGTGCCCCAGGGTGTGGCCCGGGACGAGAATGACCTTGAACTCAAGGCCCAGCACTTCGATCCGGTCGCCGTCGTTGAGTGCCGCTTGTCGGGCCGGGATGGTCTCCAGCGCCGGGCCCCAGACCTTCGCGCTAGTGTGTTCGTGAAGTTGTGCAACACCGCCCACATGATCGAAGTGGTGATGGGTGATCAGAATGTCACTCAGTACCCAGTCCGGGTGCAGGGCCAGCCAGGCCAGCACAGGTTCGGCGTCCCCCGGGTCGACTACAGCGCAGCGCTTGTGGGTCGTGTCCTGTAACAACCAGATGTAGTTGTCATTAAAGGCGGGCAGGGCGTCGATCTGTAACATGGTGCAATTCCCAAGTGCGAAACAATGGCGCATCTTAGGGCTTGTTATAGGTAGATGGCGAGTTGGAGGAGCAATGACCGATAAAGCATTGGCTCAGGCGGACCCTGAGTGGCTGGCACTGATCAGTTCGGCGCGCGAATGGCTGTCCGGCCCCCATGGGCAGTTGCTGCTTGAAGAGGAGCAGCGGGTGCTCGAGGACGAGCTGGGGCGCTTTTTCGGCGGTTATCTGGTGCATTACGGGCCGGGTGCCGAGCCTCCCCCGAAGGCGCCTCAAGTGCGGCGCAATGTGCGCCTTGGTGCGCCTCTGCCGGGTGTCGAGATCATTTGTGAAGAGCAGGCCTGGCCGCTGTGCGAGCACGCAGCCGATGTGGTGGTGTTGCAGCATGGCCTGGATTTCTGCCTGTCGCCCCATGGTTTGCTGCGCGAAGCGGCCAGCAGCGTGCGCCCCGGCGGGCACTTGCTGATTGTGGGGATAAACCCGTGGAGCAGTTGGGGGTTGCGCCATGTTTTTACCAATGATGCCCTGCGCAAGGCCCGTTGCATTTCACCTTCACGGGTTGCCGACTGGCTGAACCTGCTGGGCTTTGCGCTGGAGAAACGCCGCTTCGGGTGCTATCGTCCGCCGCTTGCATCCAAGGCGTGGCAAAGCCGTTTGGCAGGCTGGGAGCGCAAGGCAGGCAACTGGCAATTGGCCGGTGGCGGCTTCTATGTATTGGTCGCGCGCAAAATGGTGGTGGGCTTGCGGCCCGTCAATCCGTTACGCCGGGAACCGATGGGCAAGCTGATCCCCTTGCAGATGGCCAAGGTCAATCGGCGCCACACTGAATCTTAATTCCATGTCGGGCCGGTTTTACCCGGCTCAGGTACTGTCCATTCTTGTTGGGCAGGCCATAAGCAGCCTTTTCTGGATAGTTTGTAATGAGCGATAGCGTTGAAATGTTCACCGATGGTGCCTGCAAGGGCAATCCAGGCCCGGGTGGCTGGGGTGCCTTGCTGGTTTGCCAGGGCGTAGAGAAAGAGCTCTGGGGTGGCGAAGCCAATACCACCAACAATCGTATGGAACTCATGGCCGCCATTCGCGGCCTTGAGGAGCTCAAGCGCCCGTGTGAAGTATTGCTGGTGACCGACTCGCAGTACGTGATGAAAGGCATCACCGAGTGGATGGTCAACTGGAAAAAACGCGGCTGGAAAACGGCTGCCAAAGAACCGGTGAAAAATGCCGACCTGTGGAAGCTGCTCGATGAGCAGGTCAGTCGCCATACCGTGAAATGGCAGTGGGTGCGCGGGCACATTGGCCACTACGGTAACGAGCGTGCGGACCAGCTGGCCAACCGCGGAGTGGATGAAATGAGGGGCATCAAGCATGCGTAGTGTTGTACTCGATACTGAAACCACCGGTATGCCGGTCACCGATGGCCACCGGGTGATCGAGATCGGTTGCGTCGAGTTGATGGGCCGTCGTTTGACTGGCCGGCATTTTCACGTGTACCTGCAACCCGACCGTGAAAGTGACGAAGGCGCCATTGGCGTCCACGGCATTACCAACGAATTTCTGGTGGGCAAGCCCCGCTTTGCTGAAGTGGCCGATGAGTTCTTTGACTTCATCAAAGGCGCTCAGCTGATCATTCATAACGCCGCGTTCGACGTGGGCTTCCTGAATAACGAATTTGCCCTGATCGGGCAGACGGACCGGGCCGACCTCACCGCGCACTGCACCATCCTCGATACCCTGGCGATGGCGCGTGCGCGTCACCCGGGGCAGCGCAACAGCCTTGATGCCTTGTGCAAGCGCTATGGCGTCGACAACTCGGGCCGTGAACTTCACGGCGCATTGCTCGACTCCGAGATCCTGGCAGACGTTTACCTGACCATGACCGGCGGGCAGACCAGCCTGTCGTTGGCCGGTAATGCTTCTGACGGTAATGGGTCAGGCGAAGGTTCGGGCAATCAGGCCAGCGAAATTCGCCGCCTGTCGGCCGACCGCCAGCCGGGCCGGATTATTCGTGCAAGTGAAAGCGACTTGGCTGAGCATGCCGCACGGCTTGAAGCTATTGCCAAATCGGCGGGTGGTCCGTCGCTCTGGGCTCAGCTTCTCGATGCGAAGGGGCAGGCCTTGTAGTCGCTGCGAGGCCTGCGATGGGTTGTGGCTGCAGCCCGTTGCCCGCATCGACGACAGGAAAGAAGGATTTTTCATGCACCTGGTTATGAACCCCCAAGACCCTCAAGTCTCGGTACGTCTGGCTGACGAAGGTTTTGCCCCCTATGTGTGGTGCAACGATTTCAGTTTTGAAGTGCGCGCCTATGCCCGTGCCGACCGTCATAAAAAGGTCGAGCACTGGCCGCTCGATCTGATCACGCCTTACCGCAAATGCTACGGCATCGACCCGGATGAATTTGCCAGCTATCGCGGGGGCAAGGACAGCGACATTTTCATGGCCTATCTGGACAACCAGCCGGTCGGGCATGTGGTGGTGAGCACCAACTGGAATGGTTTTGCCCATGTTGACGAGCTGGCGGTGGTGGCCAGTGCCCGTCGCCATGGTGTCGCCAGGTCGTTGCTGGAAGTGGTCAAGTTCTGGAGCCACAAGAAGAACCTGCCAGGGATCATGCTTGAAACCCAGAACAACAATCTCGGCGCCTGCCGGTTGTACGAACGTTGCGGGTACCAGGTAGGCGGGATCGATTATCTGCGCTATCGCGGTATTGATCCGCAGACCAGCGAAGTAGCGATTTTCTGGTATCTGATGTTCGAGAGCCGGATTTAGCCTGCTGTCGCAGACGGCCGTTAAAGCACCACCAACCCCTGATCAGCCAGCAATGCCTCGGCCTTCTGGTGCACGATCTCAAGCAACGCAATAAGTGCCAGCCCGGGCTCGCAGCCTTTGCGTGTCAGTGCATACAGTGTCACGGGAATGGCAGGCGACAGGGGGCACACATCCAGCCCGGCGGCTTTGGCGCCCACTGCCGTAAACGGGTCGACCAGTGCCAGCCCTTCACCAGCCTCCACCATGCTGCGCATCATCTGATAGCTCTGAACCTGAATGTGCACGACAGGCATCGGGCGCAAGGCTTGCAGCTTGCCGTCCAGCACGCGGCTCAGGGGGTCATGCTGCTGCAGGCCGATCATGGCCTGGCCGGCCAGCTCTTGCAGCGCGATGTATTTGTGCCGGGGGGATAACCAGCCGTGGGGTGCCAGGAGTTGCACTTTGCCCTGGATCAGGGGCCGGCAGTCGATCCCCGATTGTTCTGAAGGTTGCAGGCTCAGGCCGATATCGCATTCGTCCATTAACAGACGGCGCACGATTTCAGCGCAAGGCTGGCTGCTCAAGGTGGTGGGGGTGTCGGGAAAGCGGCGGCGCAGTGCGCCTATGCAGTGGGGCAGAAGTGGCTGTGCCAGTGTCTCGCTGCACACCACGCGCAAGGCCGGCTCCTGATGCTGGCGCAAGTCGTTGCCAAGCTGGCGCAGCGGCTCAAGTGCCTGGTACAGCTGGTTGATCAGGGGTTGCAGCAACAGCGTGTCGCGGGTGGCCTGGAGCCGCCCGCGAACACTGGAAAACAGCATAAAGCCCAATTGTTGTTCGGCCTCCTGCAGCGTGGCGCTGAGGGTGGTCGTGGGCAATTGCAGCAACTCGGCGGCATGGCCGAGGTTGCCGGTTTGCAATATGGCCTGAATCACTTCGATGTGGCGTAAACGCATGCGTGAAGTCCATGTTCAGCAGATGAGGTTTCAGCGTTGCGAAGCCTGATCCAGGTCTCATCCTTTGACTTCAGCGATATGCCGGTTAGCAGGTCAGGCTGTGACAACCGGAGTAGGATCACGAACCAGAATGACGCCCGACTGCACCAGCTCGAAATTATTGTCGTCGTTCTTTTTGACGCGGTCGCCAATGGCCAGTTTGTACGTTGTTACGAGTTGGTCGCCTGTTGCTTCTGTATTTTCAAACTCATGCACGGAGTAGACACGACCTTCCGCATCCCTTGCATGAAATTGCCCAACGAGAACTGCCGCCATTTGTAGAGAACCTCTGGAGATAAACACCCAATTTTCGGTTCTGTAGACCGTTGTTCAGTAGGGGAAGTTTAGCAATGTGAAAAAAATAGTCTGCCTACTTTACAGGCTTGCAGGCCGATAGGGTGAACTGGGGTGCAAGAAAGGCGTCCGATCATCTATAACTACTCTTCCTACAGCTACTGACTCGGGGTTTTCCATGAGCAAGGTCTACAGCGTTGCAGTATTGGTTGGCAGTTTGAGAAAGGACTCCCTCAATCGAAAAGTGGCCCATGCGCTTGCCGAACTGGCGCCGGCCAGCCTGAAGCTGAATATTGTCGAAATCGGTGAGCTGGCGCTTTATAACGAAGACATTGATGTCACGCCGCCGCCAGCGTCTTACACCGCCTTCCGTGACAAGGTCCGCCCGGCCGATGCGGTGCTGTTCGTTACCCCGGAATACAACCGCTCGGTACCCGGTGTGCTGAAAAACGCCATCGATGTCGGCTCGCGCCCCTATGGCAAAAGCGTATTCAGTGGCAAGCCGGGTGCGGTGATCAGCGTGTCCCCGGGAGCCATTGGCGGCTTTGGGGCCAATCATCATTTGCGCCAGTCCCTGGTGTTTCTCAATGTGCCGTGCATGCAGCAGCCTGAGGCCTACTTGAGTGGTGCGGGGGATGCATTTGATGCGTCTGGCAAGCTGTCAGATAAAACCCGACCGTTCTTGCAAAAATTTATCGACGAATTTGCCGGGTGGGTTGAGCGCCAGCACCAGGAATGAAGCACAAAGCCGCAAGCTACAGGCTTGCAGCTTGACGCTGCGTCTTAGCTGCTTTGCGGCATCTCGCCTTTGGCCAGGCGGCGGTTGATGTCAGTGATGACGTCCGGCAAGTCGCTGATGGTGTCGATCAGGTAGTGCGGGCGCGAACCGGCGAACAGAGCGTGGATGCGCGTGCGTTCGCTGGCCAGTGTCGCAGGGTCCAGCGCTTTGTATTGCTCATGGGTCAGCCCCAGGGCGTTGCCGGAGCACACCAGCGCAACGGTCCACATGCCGGCACGGCGACCTTCCAGGATGCCCGGCACGGTGTCGTCGATCTTCACGCAGGCGCCCACATCATCAATACCCAGCGCGATCACGTTGGCCAGTGCCTGAGCCGGCCACGGGCGGCCGTTGGGAACTTCGTCGGTGGCCACTACGTGGTCGGCGATGTAGCCGTTGGTGGCCGCCAGCTCAACCACTTTGGCCATTACTTGCGCCGGGTAGCCAGAGCACGAACCGATTTTGATGCCTTGCTCGCGCAGCTTGGCGATGGTTTCCAGTGCGCCCGGGATCAGCGCCGAATGCTCGGCGATTTTTTCGATTTGCAGCGGCATGAAACGTTCGTAAATGGCGGTCACGTCGGCGTCAGTCGGGGCGCGACCAAATGCTTTTTTATAGCGCTCGGTGATTTGCGGCTGGTCACACAGGGTGCGGATGTGGTCCCACTTGCCCATGCCCATCGGGCCGCGTGCTTCTTCAATAGACACTTGCACATCGAACTCGCCAAAGGCTTCGACAAAAATCTGCGTGGGGGCGAACGAGCCAAAGTCGACCACGGTGCCGGCCCAATCGAGAATGGCGGCCTGAAGCTTGCTTGGGTTGGTGTAGTTCATGTCGATAAATCCTGTGTGAGCGACTCTTGGTCGCACGGAGTAATTTGGGGTGTTATTGGGCAACAGTGCCGTCAGATTTCCACTACTTCCATTTCCTGCAGTACCTGCGCCACGGCGGTTACAGCAGCTTGCATCTCAGCCTGGTTGACGTGGCCGATGCAGCCCACGCGGAAGGTTTCGACCTGGGTCAATTTGCCCGGATACAGGATGAAACCTTTGGCCTTGACGCGTTCGTAGAACTCCTTGAACTGGTAGCGCGGGTCTTTCGGTGCATGGAAGGTGACGATAATCGGCGCTTGAATAGCCTCGGGCAGGAAGCTGCGAATGCCCAGTGTGGCCATGCCGTCGAGCAGTGCCCGGCAATTGTTGGCGTAGCGCTGGTGGCGTGCCGGCAGGCCGCCTTCTTCGTTGTATTGCAGCAGGGCCTCGTGCAACGCGGCGACCACGTGGGTGGGCGGGGTGAAGCGCCATTGCCCGGTCTTGGCCATGTAGGTGTGCTGGTCGTAAAGGTCCATCGCCAGTGAGTGGCTGTTGCCGGCGGCGTTGGCCAGTGCCTCTTTGCGGGCGAAGACAAACCCCATACCCGGTACACCTTCCAGGCATTTGCCGGAGGCGGCGATCAGTGCGTCAAACGGCACTTGCTGTGCGTCCACAGGCAGGGCACCGAAGGAACTCATGGCGTCGATGATCAGACGCTTGCCGTGCCGGGCAATGACAGCTGCAATTTCGGGCAGCGGATTAAGGATGCCGGTGCTGGTTTCGCAGTGAATCAGCGCCACATGGGTGATGCTCGGGTCAGCCTGCAGCAGACGGTCGACATCAGCGGCCGTCGTCGGCTCATCTTCAGCCGTTTCAAAGGTGCTGAAGCGCCGGCCCAGTACTTCACAGATCCTGGCCAGGCGTTTGCCGTACGCGCCGTTGATCAGCACCAGCACATTGCCGTCCCGTGGCACCAGAGTGCCGATGGCGGCCTCGACAGCGAAGGTGCCGCTGCCTTGTAGTGGCACGCAGTGATGGCTGGTACCGCCATTGATAATGGCCAGCAGTTGCTCGCACAGGCTGGCAGTCAACTGGTTGAAGCTGTCATCCCATGAACCCCAGTCGACCATCATCGCCTGTCGGGTGCGCTGCGAGGTGGTCAGTGGGCCAGGGGTCAGCAGGATCGGTGCGGCAGTACTCATTCTGGTTTCCTCACAAGCGTTGGGATGTACTGGATACACGGCATAAATTGCAGTTTGAGTTGCTATCAATCAAATTGTTTGTTGTTATGCCAGCCATCAGTGAGGCTTATAGATGAATTTATTCCAGCTCCGCGCTTTTGATGCCGTGGCCCGCGAAGGCAGTTTTACCCGGGCGGCGGCTCGCCTGTTTATCAGCCAGCCGGCGGTCACCGGGCATATCAAGACCCTTGAAGAGCACTACCAGATCACCTTGCTGCGGCGTACGGCCCGGCGTGTGGAGTTGACGCAGGAGGGCATCAAGCTGGCGGCCATTACTCGCGCCATGTTCGGTCTGGTGGATGAGGCGCAGGTCCTGCTGGAGGCCCATCGGCAGTTGCTGACCGGGCGCCTGGAAGTGGCGGCCGATGGCCCGCATCAGGTCATGCCGATGCTGGCCAGCCTGCGGGCGCGCTACCCGGGGATTACGGTGAATCTGCGTTTGGGCAATGCCCAGGAAACCCTGGCGGCATTGTTGTCAGAGCATGTGGATGTGGCCGTGCTGACCGAAATTGAACCGCGCAAAGGTCTGACCTTGCGGCCACTCAACGAGTCGCGGATTTGCGCACTGGTGCCGGCCAGTCATCCGTGGCTGGACCTGGCAGACGGCATCGGGATTGAGCAACTGGATCAGGTGATCATGGTGTTGCGTGAGCCGACGTCGATTACCCGCCGGACCTTCGATGCCGCGTGCGGGCTGGCCGGGGTCACCCCGCGCGTGCTGCTGGAACTGGACAGTCGTGAGGCCGTTACCGAGGCGGTCGCCGCACAGCTCGGGGTGGGCGTCGTCTCGTCGGTAGAGGTCAGCCATGACCCCCGTGTCCGTACGGTACCGATCAACGGTGCCGGGCTGATCAACCGCCACATGCTCGGTTGCATGGAGCGCCGCGCCGAGTTGCGGCTGATCAAGGCGTTTATGGAGCTGGCGCCGTAGAAATGTCGTAACCCTGTGGAGCGGGCTTGCTCGCGATGGGATCGCTGCGGTGTATCAGGTAAACCGCGCTGATCCCATCGCGAGCAAGCCCGCTCCCACATTTGAATGCCAGTGGCCTTACAAACTCTCCCGCACAATCTCCAAAAACGTCGCCACTACCCGGCGTGTGCTTTGCTCGCGCAGGCACACGAGGGTTTCGGTCAGGCGTCTTTTGCAGTCGGTGATGGGCAGGGCAATCACCCGCGAGTCTGAACCGAACTCTGCCGCCGACACCACGCCCACGCCAATCCCGACCACCACCGCTTCACGCGCCGCTTCGCGCCCCTCAACCTGGATCGCGGCGCGTATGCGCAAGCCTGCCCGGCTCATTTCTTCTTCAAGGGTTTGCCGGGTCACGGAGCCCACTTCGCGCAGCACCAGCGGTGTGTCATCCAGGTCGGCCAGGCAAATGGAGTCGCGGCTGGCCCACGGGTGGGTTTGCGCGACAAATGCCACCATCGGATCGCTGCGCAAGGGCACACTGAACAACCGTTCGTCATTGACGTCTCGTCCCAGCAGCGCCAGATCAGCCTGATAGTTGAATAAGCGCGACAGGGATTCGTCGGTGTTACCGGTTTCGATTTTTACGCTGATACCGGGGTAGCGCTCGCAGAAGCGGGCAATTTGGGGCAAGACGTGAACGGGCGCGTCTACAGCCAGAACCAGGCTGCCAGTTTGCAGCGCCTGGGAGTCCTGCAATAACTCCTGGGCCTCAGCTTGCACCCCAAACAAGCGCTGGGTAATGCCCAGCAGGCGCTCGCCCAGATCGGTCAGGCGCACCGAACGCTTGTTGCGATGGAACAGCAAGACGCCGAAACGTTCTTCGAGCTTGCGTACCTGATCAGAGATTGCCGGCTGACTTAAGAAAAGCCGCTCGGCGGCGCGGGTGAAACTGCCGTGTACGGCAACCGCGTGAAAGGCCTTCAACTGCGCGTGGGAAACCGACACCGGGCAACCTCTTACAAGCTGAGCTTATGATTGAAATACGATAAATCGATTTTACCTATTAGTCAGTAATTGTTTCTATCGATCTCGGCCTGGCGTTATGTCCTCGATAGCGCCGGGTTGTGACACGCCTCTGCGCGATCCTGAAACCCAATAAAAACGGGGTCGTCGTGGCATGTCTGATTAATGCCGTCCTTGTCTGAAGGGCGGTATTGAAGTGCTCAACACAATAAAAAAAACAGGCGTTCTTTTCTGATTCTGCCGGCACATTCCACACCTGAGGTCAGACCCAACATGAATAAGCACATTGGCACCATCAAGCGTTGGCGCGTGCAGATTTTTGCCATCACTTGGCTGGCCTACGCGGCCTTCTATTTCACCCGAAAAGCATTTTCCGTGGCAAAGCTGGGGATCGGTGAAGACCCGACTTTCCATATGGACAAGATGGCGATGGCCAACCTGGATGCCATCTATCTGGCCGCGTATGCAGTCGGACAGTTTACCTGGGGCATTCTCGCCGACCGCTATGGCCCCAGGGTGGTGGTGCTGGGCGGTTTGATCATTTCGGCCTTGGCCGCTCTGGTGATGGGTACGTTTGCCACCTTGCCGATATTCGCCACCTGCATGCTGATTCAGGGGTTGGCGCAATCAACGGGCTGGGCTGCCTTGTGCAAAAACATAGGCAGTTTTTTTCCGGCAAAACAACGTGGCCAAGTGCTGGGATTGTGGAGCTCGAGCTATGCCTTTGGCGGCCTGGTGGCTTCGCCGTTTGCCGGCTGGTGGGCGTACACGTTGATCGGCAGTTGGCACGCGGCGTTTATTTCCAGTGCCGCGGTAGTCGCGGTGACGGCCGTGCTGTTTTTTATCTTCCAGCGCAACAAGCCTGAAGACGTTGGCTTGCCGGCGGTCGAGCCTGAACCCCAGATGAGCGCCGAAGAGATCGAGGCTGAAAAGAAACTCGGCTTTTGGGCGCCGTTGCGCGAAATCATGCGCAATCGAACGGTGCTGATCCTGGGGCTGGCGTATTTCATGCTCAAGCCTGCGCGCTACGCGATTTTGCTGTGGGGACCGGTGATCGTTTTCGAACAAATGCCACAAGTGGGCAAGGTGGGTGCGGCGATTATTCCGACAGCGTTTGAGCTGGCCGGTTTATTGGGCCCGGTGATGATTGGCGTGGCGTCGGACAAAATCTTCGGTGCCCGACGCATGCCGGCCTGCATTTTGAGCCTGCTGGCGCTGACCATCTCGCTGGCCTTCTTTATGGGCGCCTTGCAGTCCGGCAGCGTGTTGATCGTGGTAGCGCTGCTGTTTGTGATGGGGCTGACCCTGTATGGGCCGGACTCGATGATTTGTGGCGCGGCGGCGATTGATTTCGGCACGGCCAAAGCCGGCGCCACGGCGGCGGGCTTTGTGAACGGCTGCGGCTCCGTTGGCGCGGTGCTTGGCGGCTTGCTGCCGGGGTATTTCGACACGGTCACGGTATTTATCGTGTTTTCCTGCTGCGCGCTTTTCTCGGCCCTGGTGCTGATCCCGTACTGGAACAGCCGTCCTGACGGTTACAGGCGCGAATGTGCATTTGTGCCCAATCACCCGTTATTGATCAAACCTTTGCGCACCTGAGTGGGAGAACGATCCATGCGACCTTTTTGGCTGGAACAGGCGCTTGCGCTGGAAAACGCTGAACCTTGCGAAACCCTGAACGGTGACACCCGCGCCAACGTCTGCATCGTAGGTGGCGGCTACACGGGGCTGTGGACCGCGATCATGCTCAAGGAGCAAAACCCCGAGCTGGACGTGGTGCTGATTGAGGCCGACATCTGTGGCGCCGGTGCCAGCGGGCGCAACGGCGGCTGCGCGCTGTCGTGGTCGGCCAAGTACTTCACCCTTGAACGGTTGTTCGGGGTGGAGGAGGCGGTGCGGCTGGTCAAGGCTTCGGAACAGAGCATTTATGCGATCGGCGCGTTCTGTGAAAAGTACGGGGTGGACGCCGACTATCGCCTGGATGGCACGCTGTACACCGCCACCAATCAGGCCCAGGTCGGTTCGACCGACGGCGTGATAGCGGCGCTGGAGCGTCAATCCATCAACTCGTTCAACAAATTGCCGGTTGAAGAGGTACAGCGCCGGGCCGGTTCGGCCCAGCATGTGGAGGGCTGGTTTTCACCGGCAGCCGCCAGTGTGCAGCCAGGCAAGCTGGTGCGCGGGCTGCGCCGGGTTGCGTTGCAGCTGGGCGTGAAGATTTACGAAAACACCCCCATGACCGGGCTGGAGGAGGGCGCCACGGCGCTGATCCGCACACCTGCCGGGAGCATTCGCGCCGACCGTGTAGTGTTGGCGATGAATGCCTGGATGGCCCGGGCGTTCCCGCAGTTCGGGCGCAGTGTGGCGATTGTGTCCAGCGATATGCTGATTACCGAGCCGCGTCCGGACCTGCTCGAAGAAATCGGCCTGACCAGCGGCGTCACCGTGCTCGATTCACGCATTTTCGTGCACTACTACCACAACACCCCGGACGGGCGAATCATGCTGGGCAAGGGCGGCAATACCTTTGCCTTTGGCGGTCGCATGTTGCCGGTATTCGATCAGCCTTCGCCCTATGCCGGGCTATTGCGCCAAAGCCTGGAGCAGTTTTTCCCGGCCTTCGCCGGGGTTGCTGTGGAGGCGACCTGGAACGGGCCTTCCGATCGCTCGGTCACCGGCTTGCCGTTTTTCGGTCAGATGAGCAGCCACGGCAATGTGTTTTATGGCTTTGGCTATTCGGGCAGCGGGGTCGGGCCGTGTCATATGGGCGGTCAGATCCTGGCGTCGCTGGTACAGGGCCAGGCCAATGACTGGACACGTTCGCCGCTGGTCAACGGGCCGCTGGGGTATTTCCCGCCCGAACCCATTCGTTACCTGGGCTCGTTGATGGTGCGCAACGCGATTCGGCGCAAGGAGCGGGCCGAGGATCATGGTCACCGGCCCCGGCATCTGGATGTGCGTCTGGCCAAATTTGCGGCCGCTGCGGGCAAGGCGGATAAGGGTTAAGCAGGCCCGGATTGGATTTTTTGGTCGATTGCCGACTTCTTGCCGTATAAACTTGCGCCCATTCGACGGCCGCCAGGCCGCGACACACCAGATTGAGAGAGCAAGCAATGGGCGCACAGTGGAAGGTTAAACATAAAGCGGACGCCGCCAACAGCCGCGGCAAGATTTTTGGCAAGCTGGCCAAGGAACTGACGGTTGCGGCCCGAAATGGCGCCGACCCGGACATGAACTCGCACTTGCGCCTGGTCTACGAGCAGGCCAAGAAAGCCTCGATGCCGGCTGACACCATCAAGCGCGCAATCAATAAAGGCGCCGGTATCGGTACCGAGGCCGTGCAATACCATCGTGTTACCTACGAAGGTTTTGCTCCCCATCAGGTACCGCTGATCATTGAGTGCCTGACAGACAACATCAACCGCACTGTGGCTGAAATCCGCGTTGCCTTCCGCAAGGGCCAGCTGGGCGCTTCGGGTTCGGTGGCATGGGATTTCAACCATGTGGGCATGATCGAAGCCAAGCCGGACACCCCGGACGCCGATCCGGAAATGGCCGCGATTGAAGCCGGTGCCCAGGACTTCGAAGAAGGTGAGGAAGAAGGCACGACCTTGTTCATCACCGAGCCGACTGACCTGGACGCCGTGCAAAAAGCCCTGCCGGAGCAAGGCTTCACCGTGCTGTCGGCCAAGCTGGGCTACCAGCCGAAAAACCCGGTAAGCGGTTTGACTGACGAGCAGATGGCCGAGGTTCAGGAATTCCTGGCCAAGCTGGAAGAGCAGGACGACGTGCAGGACATGTTTGTAGCGTTGGCTTAAGACGCTTTATGTGGGCTCTGTAGCCGCTGAGGAGCGTAGCGAGGCTGCGAGGGTTGCGTAGAAGGCCCTGCATTTGAAGGGCCTTCGTTCCTCGTCAGCGGCTACAGATTTTCATGCCAGCTCCTGGCTGATCCGGGCAAAGTCCGGCCGCGCCAGTACATCGGGCTGAATGCAGCGCTGCTGCAAATCGTACAGCTCACTGCGCTGTTGATCGCTCAGGCCTGAGTCGATCCGCTCCAGCAACTCCCCCAGTAAAATCCCGAACGCACGCACTTCGATGCGTTGCAGCGCACGGCTGTGCGGGCTGTCGTCGGTGGCATGGAAGCACGCAGCGCCAAAATCCCCCAGCAGGCATTCGCCCCGGGCATTAAACAAAATATTGTGCCCGTACAAGTCGCCATGACAGATGCCCTGCGCGTGCAGGTGGCCAGCCGCCGAGGCGATGCCCCGTGCGATGCGCAAGGCGCTGTCAGCGGTGAATCGCGTGCTGTGGGCGTACACGTCGCGGCTGCAGGTGTCGAAGCTGGGCAGGGCGGCAAGGTTGATAAACGACGGGTCGATCAGCTCCATGACCAGCGCGGCCTGGTGGTCAGGGTGGCCCACCACGCGCCCCAGGACCTTGATCAGGTTGGGGTGCTGACCGGCAGCGATACAGGCGTTCATTTCATTGAGCGGCGAGCCGTCGCTGGTAATGCTGCCCTTGTACAGTTTTACCGCCACCGACTGCACAGGCTGACCGGGGGCGCTCCAGCGCGCTTGATAAATGATCCCGGAGGCGCCTTCGCCCAACGTGTGTTCAAGCTCTAGCTGCGACCAGTCAATGTTCGGCGTGGTGTCGGCTGCACGCTGAGCGCTGGCATCTTCACGCAGCGGGTTGCCGGCGTAAGCCAGCCAGCTCAGGCCCGGCAATCCCAAAAGGGTGTCCGGCAGCTCGGTGAAACGGTTGGCTGCCAGCCGGATCAGCTCCAGACGTTCGCAGTTGACCAGGCTGCGGGGCAGTTGCTGCAAGCGGTTCCCGGCCAGCATCAGCTTTTGCAACAGGGGGCGCTGGCCCAGTTCCTCGGGCAATTGCCCGATGCAGTTGTCGGTCAGGATCAGCCAGCGCAGCAAGGGGGGTAATGCCGCGCCGGGTACGCTCTCGATCCGGTTGGCCTTGAAGCCGATCATGCTGAGCTGCGCGCATTGACCAAGGCATGCTGGCAGCTCGGTGAACTGGTTGTCCGAGCAAAACAGGATGCGTAAATGGGTCAGGCGATGCAGGTCGTCGGGCAGGCTGCTCAAAGCGTTACCGCTCAGGTTGAGGATTTGCAGCGAGTCGGCCAACTGAAAAATCTCGGTGGGGAACTCGGTCAGCCCGCATGACAGATCAAGGCGTTCGAGGCCCGCCAATTGGCCGGCGCGCAGTTTGGCGAGGGTATCCATAAGCAGGGTCGGGTACTCGTGGGAGGGGCGAAAAGTGTCGCGCATGATAACGATTTATCGGCTTGGGGCCGAGTCTTTGCACGCAGAGGTACTGCGCACAGCCTACGATGAACGGTCTGTGTCTGTTTAATTCCGCTGTTTCATGGACGAACCATCCTACGCTGCTAACCTTCATGCATAAGAACACGCCATGAAAGGGAAAACTCGTGGAGTTTCGTACAGGGATCATCATTATTGGCTTCTTGTTCAGCGGTTGTGCATGGTCTGCGCAGTACGAACTGGAAACCCGCCTCGTCGTCGAACGAGGCTGCCAGTTGGTCGGCATAACCCGCGAGGCGGGTGTCGACTCCTTGGGTATGCTTGATTTTGGTCATACATCGCGGCTGGACGGCCCATCAGCCCCCTTGACTGCAGCACTGATTAATCCGCGTTTACCCCGCTTGGAATGTAATCCCGATACGACTTATCAACTTCGAATCGACGGTGGCCAGCATGGTGGCAACGCCGATGTTCGTTATCTGACCCTGGGCCCCGGCAGCCCGGCCATTCCTTATCGACTGTTTCGTGACCCGGCGCGGCAAATACCGTTACCGGTCAATGTGCCTGTCAGCGGCACAGTGCCTGACAGTGGCTCGGTTGATTTGCCGTTGTATGGACGGATCGAGCCTTTACAGTTAATCCCCCCTGTCGGGCTGTATACCGACCTATTGAAAGTCACTCTCACGTGGTAGCGACAGGAGTATGGATATGGCCGGCTCTGCGCGCATTTCAATCCTGTTCGGGACCTGTGTCTTGCTGGGCGTAAACGCGCAGGCAGCCATGCTCAGCGGGCAGATCCAAGCCCGTCTGGTGATCTTGGCCAGTTGTCAGGTAAGCAGTGGAGGCAGTGTCGATGAGTACAGCCAGGGCAAGATGGGCGTGCTCGATTTTGGTAGCCACGGTCCGACCTGGAATACCCCGTTTGAAGCATTGCTCGAGGGTAGCGAAAGTAATCTGGCGGTGGACTGCAACCCTTCGGTGAAGGGTTTTTCGGTCTCCATCGATGGCGGCAGTCACGTTAAGGGCACGACGCGCCAATTGAGCAATGGGCGACACATGATTCCATATCATCTGTTTTTCGATGCCGCTGGCAGCGATAGCTACAGTATTGGGCAACAGCACAGATTCAAGGTGGTGAGTGGTGGCCAGGTACCGATTCCGGTGTATGGCATGGTGACGGCGAATCCCAATGCGCTCCCGGCGGGTGTCTATCGAGACACGCTCCGGGTGACGTTGGATTGGTAAATATGAGTGGGGTGCAAGATGCGCGTACTTACATCAACGTTGGGTTTCACATTGCTGGGCTTGATGGCGGCAAGTCAGGTACAGGCAGCCACCACGGTAACCGGTGTCATCAATGCCACGTTAACGCTGACTACCAGTTGCCTGGTTAACGGGGCAGCGGGCACCAGCGGGCTGGATTTCGGGACTTTGAGCTTCGGTACCACGACCTCGCTTTTCACTGAGGCCGACGGGCAAGTGCTGGGCAGTGGCGGTGGGGCCTTGACGATCCAGTGTTCGGCCGGTACGTCGCCGGTAATTACGGTGGGGGCGGGTGCTCACGATGGGCTCTCCACGGGGGGCACTCGTGCCTTGTCGGACAGTAATGGCCACTTCGTACCCTATGACCTTTACAGCGACACAGGGCATAGCACCTTGGTAGCCATCAACGGCACCATCGCGCCCGGCCTCAGTACAGGCGTAGCGCAGACGATCAATCTATACGGCAAGGCGGTGGGTAAAACCGGCCTTCCGGCGGGCAGCTACACGGATGTCATTAACGTTTCGCTGACCTTTTAACCTTTGTGGGCTGGCCGTGCGCAGCGTCACTGATGCTGCTGTGTTCGTGCAGCGGTGTTTTGCAGGGTGCAACAACTGCGACGTTTCAGGTCGGGGCGAGCATCGTGGCGGGGTGTCTGGTGACCAGTACCGGCGGCACTTACGGCAGTCTGAACTTCGGTACGTATCCGGCGTTGTCCACCTCGCCAGTCAGTGTGACCCTGGTGGGTGGCGTTACGTTGCAGTGTACGCCAGGGGTGACTGTCAGCATGCAGGTCGATGGCGGGTTGCATAACGCCAGTGGGCGTCATTTGCAGGTCGGCAGTGGCAGTGCACGGGTGGCATACCAGTTATTTCAGGACGCTGCCCACAGCCAGAGCCTGGGCATCGCGCAGTCGGTCAACGTGCCTTATACCAATGCCAACGCAATCAGCCTGCCGATTTTTGGCTATGTGCTACTGCCGGGTAATCAACCGGCGGGTGCCTATAGCGATACGGTGCAAGTGCAATTGTCTTATTGAAGTCCAGGGCTCAGGAGTTTGTTTATGCACTTATTTTTACGGCCGCTTCAAGGTTTGGCCTGCTGCTTGCTGACGTTGGGGATTACTCAGCAGGCACTGGCAGCCAGTTCGATTTTGATCTGGCCTATTGATCCGGTACTGGAAGCCGATCAGCAAGCCAGTGCCTTGTGGTTGGAAAACCGCGGAGATGAGCCTGCCAGTATGCAGATACGGGTATTTGCCTGGAATCAGGACGGCTTTGATGATCAGTATCAAAATCAGCGTGATGTGATTGGCAGTCCGCCGGTGGCCACTATCGGGCCTGGGCAAAAGCAGCTGATTCGTTTGACCCGGACCAAGTCTTTTCCCGCAGGCGAGGAGCATGCCTACCGCATCATCATCGATGAAATCCCTTCGGCCCTGCCTCCTGCGGCGAATGACAGCACCAAGACGGCGGCGACGATTCGATTGCAAATGCGCTACTCGGTGCCGCTGTTTGCTTATGGCGCCGGGCTGTGGAGCAAGGTGGATACAAGCCGCCCGCGTGATGCTGCCGGTATCGGCTTACCGCAATTGAGCGGTCGCACCGTCAAGGTCGATGGCAAGCCCTATATCGAGATCCGTAATCGTGGCTCGGTGCATGCGCGACTGACCGAGGCGGTGCTCAAGTCGGGTGGCAAGTCGCAATCGATGGTAGATGGTTTGCTGGGCTATGTGTTGCCGGGTGCAACGATGCGCTGGCCAGCGCCGTTGGCCCAGGGCGATGCCTTGCAAGTACGGGTTAATGGTCAGACCAAGGTGCAGGCGGTGCCTTTAGGTCAATAAACGCAGGATTCAGTTGTCACAATTGGCCTTCAGCAAGTCCCCCTGACAACGGCATGACGTAGCGCGGTGTTGAATATAACCGCGGGAGCGTTTGCAAGGAGCAGCCATTGAGGGACGGGATGAGGACGTGAGCCGGGCACTGATGTTGGCCATCATCGGCTTGTGCAGTGCACTGGTGGTGCCAATCAGTGAGGCAGCAGAACTGCCTCCACCGCCCGCCAATATACAGGCGGTCGCCGATGCACCGCTGTATCTGGAATTGGTGGTTAATCAAATGAATACCGGGCGCCTGGTTCTCGTGCAGCAACGTGCAGGTCAACTGTATCTGCCAGCGGCCGATTTGAAGGAGTCGGGTATTCGCCTGCCAGTAGCCAGCCCGGAGGAAGTGGGACTCGACAGCGTGCCTGGTTTGCACAGCGAGTACGATATTCAGGGCCAGCGCCTGTTGCTCGACGTACCCCCCGAATGGCTGCCTGAGCAGCACTTTGGCAGGCGTTCAAGCTACCCGCGCACGGAGGCGGTGAGCAGCTTTGGCGGCTTGCTCAACTACGACCTGTACCTGAACGACACCGACGATGCTGGCACTTATCTGGCCGCCTGGAATGAAATACGGCTGTTTGACAGTTGGGGCACGCTGTCAAACACCGGGCAATACCGGCGCAGCATTGTGGGTACAGCTGATAGCCAGATGGATAACGGCTACCGCCGCTATGACACGCTCTGGCGCTTTTCCGATGACGAGCGAATGCTCACCTATGAGGCGGGCGACCTGATCAGCGGCGCCTTGCCCTGGACCAGTTCCGTGCGCATGGGCGGGGTGCAGCTATCGCGAGACTTTGGCGTGCGTCCTGATCTTGTGACCTATCCGTTGCCGCAGTTCTCCGGGGAGGCGGCGGTTCCGTCTTCAGTCGACCTGTTCATAAATGGCTTCAAGTCCTCCAGCGAAAACTTGCAACCTGGGCCTTATACCCTGACCAATATTCCCTTTATCAATGGCGCAGGCGAGGCCGTGGTGGTGACTACCGACGCGCTGGGGCGGCAGATTGCTACCAGCGTGCCGTTTTATGTGACCAGTACCTTGCTGCAAAAAGGCCTGAGTGATTTTTCGGTGTCGGCGGGCAGCGTGCGTAGGGAGTACGGAGTCCGTAACTTTGCCTACGGCCCGGGTGTGACGTCGGGTAGCCTGCGCTATGGCCTGACCGACAGCCTGACCCTTGAAAGTCACCTTGAAGCCTCTGACTCGCTGACCTTGGGCGGCATGGGGGGCAATCTCAAGTTGGGTAACCTTGGTGTACTCAACAGTGCCGTGAGCCAAAGCCAGTTCGATGGCCACGATGGCCGCCAGTTGAGTGTGGGCTACCAGTACAGCGCGCAACGTTTCAGTCTTGCCTATCAGCGTTTGCAACGATTTGCCGACTATGCCGATCTCTCGGTAGTCGACAGTGATTACATCAGCCTCAGCCAGCGTAGCGAGCAATTGACCCTGAGCTTGAACCTGGATCGCTTTGGCAGTCTGGGCGCCGGGTATTTTGATGTGGTGGCCGCCGATACTTCGCGTACCCGCTTGCTTAACCTGAGCTGGAGCAAGCCGTTGTGGTTCAACAGCAGTGTGTACGTCTCGGCCAATCGTCAGTTTGGCGACAGTAATTGGGCGCTGCAGGCGCAGATTGTGGTGCCGTTTGATCTGAACGCCAGCATGAGTTTCAGCACCGAGCGCAGCACCACGGGCGCCACCCAGCAACGGGTCAATTACAGTCGCGGGGTTCCGACGCAGGGGGGCGTCGGTTTCAACCTGGGGTATGCCCATGGCGACACACCGGACTACCGCCAGGCCGACCTGACCTGGCGGATGCAGTCGGTGCAGCTGCAAGCCGGCGTTTATGGTACGTCAGCTCAGCAAACACGTTGGGGCGATGCCAGTGGGTCACTGGTCTGGATGGACAATCAGGTATTTGCGGCCAACCGTATTGACGATGCCTTTGTCGTAGTCAGTACCGGGGATTTTTCCGATATTGGCGTGTTGTATGAAAACCAGAGGGTAGGCAATACCGATAAAAACGGTCATCTGCTGGTGCCCTGGAGCAGTGCTTACTATCGCGGAAAATACGAAATAGATCCGTTGAACCTGCCGGCCAACGTCCTCAGCCCTACGGTCGAGCAGCGGGTGGCGGTGCGTCGTGGAAGTGGCTACTTGCTGGAATTTCCATTAAAGCGGGTGGCCGCTGCCAGCGTGCGTCTGGTCAATGCCCAGCAGCAAAACCTGGGGTTGGGCAGTGCGGTACTGAATGAGCAAAACGGCTCGCGTGCGGTCGTCGGCTGGGACGGGTTGGTGTACCTGGAAAACCTGGTGGCAAAAAACTCGCTGCAAGTGATCCTGCCTGATGGCCAGCAGTGCAAGGCACAATTCGAACTGGTGCCCGAGGCGGACCAGGTGCCTTTGATCGAGCCGGTGGTGTGCCAATGAAGTGTGCAATCGGGCTATGCCTATTGTGTTGCTTTGCTGTGTCCGAAGTAGAGGCAGGTTGTACTGCAGCGGCGGTCGCCAGCCCGGCCGGTTATGGAACGATCAGTTCAACGCTGGTGCGCACCGTGGCTCAAAACACTTCCTCAACAAGTGCTGGCCTCACCTGCACTCCCGGAGGGATCGCGCTATTCAGCACCGCCTACTTCAAGACCACGATCACCTCGGCCCAGAGTGGAATGCTAGGACCTACCGGAGATGTGATTGCCTACTCGATCAGTGCGGGCACTAATGGTACTCATCCCATTACCCGTGGAACGGCATTCGACTTTGCCAGCAACGGGCTGCTGGGCACTACGGCACCCAGTATCATTCCCTTGTACTTCACGACCTCGATCAATAATGTCGCGGCAGGGATCTACACCGAAACACTGAGTGTGCGATGGGACTGGTACTACTGCACCGGCTTGGGCGCTTTAGGCATTTGCCTTGGGTCAGACTCGGGGGTCGACAAGGTCAGCACCCTGACCGTGAGCATGACGGTGGCCAACGACTGCACCATCAGCGCTCCCGCTATTACTTTTGGCAATGCGCCGGTGATCAGCGGGTTTACCCCGGTCAGTCAGACCATCAGTGTGGCCTGCACCAAAGGCAGTGCCTACACCGTGGGTTTGAGTGATGGCCTGCATCCCGTCAGTGTGGGCGGTCGGCGGCAGATGATTTTCGGCACTAATTTTTTGGCCTACGACATTTTCAAAAGCGCCGGAACCACCCGCTGGGGTAGCGTTGGCGCTGCCCGGCGTGCCAGTTCGACGGCTGAAGTCAACCCCGGCAACGGGTTGGGCACAGGCAGCCAGATTTTCAACTACAACGCCAAGATTTATACCGACCAGACCACGCCGCCAGCCGGTGCCTACACCGACAGCGTGGTGCTGGACGTGGGATTTTAGCGAAGCTCCCTGACCATCGCCGAGAGGGTGGTCAGCACATCCTTGGCCAGCTGTTTGGAACGCTTGCCATCCCAGCCGGTCTGCGGGTTCGGTGCATTGTTGTTGTCCTTGAACGGCATTTCAAGGGTCAGGGACAGGCAGTCAAAACGCTGGCCGACGCTGTTGCAGGCCAGGGTCATATTGGCTTGCCCGGGTTCGTCGCGGGTATAGCCGTGCTCGGTCTGGAAGTCCTTGGTCAGGCCGCTGAGATGAGTGCGAAAGCGCTCCTCAAGGGTGGCCAGCCGCGGCGTATAACCCGGATTGCCTTCGCAGCCTGCGGTGAACACGTAGGGGATTTCTTCGTCGCCGTGAATGTCCAGAAACAGGTCGACGCCGTACAGGCTCATCTGCTCCAGGGCGAAGAACACTTCGGGGCTGACCTGCGGGCTGGTGTTTTGCCAGGCGCGATTGAGGTCCTGACCGTTGGCATTGGTGCGCAAGTGCCCGTGAAAGGCGCCATCGGGGTTCATGTTGGGGATCAGGTACAGGTCGGCGAAGTCCAGCAGCTTGCGCATTTGCGGGTCACTGCCTTGTTCGAGGCGCTCGAAGATCCCTTCCATAAACCATTCGGCCATGTGTTCCCCGGGGTGCTGCTGGGCGATGATCCAGATCTTGCGCTTGTGGCTGGCGCCGTTGCCTTTGCGCAACAACTGAATGTCGCGGCCTTCGGCACTTTTGCCCGTGGCCAGCAACTCGCAACCCGACCACTGCAGGGCATTCTTGATCAATTGATCATGGCGCTCGCGGCTGTAGGGCTCGAAGTAGGCAAACCAGACCTGAGGTTGTTCGGCAGCAAGGTGAATGTTCAGTGAGGAACCATCGAAATCACTCGGTACCCGGAACCAGTTTTCCTGATCGTAAGACGCTACCGCCTGATAACCATCCCAGGCTTTGTTGTAGGAAGACTGGCTGGCGTTGCTTAGCTGGAAATGGTGGGTATGCCCCGGCGTCAGGCCATCAACCTTGAAGTGGAACCACTGAAAGTGCGGGCTCTTGGTGTCCGGCTTGATAGCCAGTTGAACCTGCAGCGGGTTACTGGCATCCAGCACCTGGATATTGCCGCTGTCGAAGTCGCTGCTGATGTGAAGTGAGGAGGGCGCCACGGTCATTGTCAAATTCCGAAATCTGATAATTGTGGGCGTTACTGTACATCGCTATGGCGATAGGCCAATACGGAATTTTGAGCAAAAAAATGAAGGGAAAAGCGAAGGGGGGCGTCATCCTTGACGCTGCGCAATTGTAGGGTTTTTGCGAGTGATTCTCAAGTGCTAAATTGCCATTACGGCCATAGTCCAGGACTTCAGGCTTCCGTTTGCCGATGTTCTTTTGCTATCATCGTCGGCATCGTAGCGGTCACCGAAAAAAACCGGCCGCACACCAGACTTCATTAGCCTGAAGCACGCAGAGCCAGATAACTGGCCGCAAAAAAAAGACCCGGCCAGAAGCCGGGTCAAATAACCGTGATTAGCCTGATGAGGAGCTAATTCAAAAGACCGACCTAAGGTCCCTTGAATTATCGACTGATCTCGCGACCAGCTGCATGCAATAGTAATCATTATCATTTGCAAAGCAAGTATTTTCCCGCGTTTTTTGGAAATTTATTTTCCATTTCCCGGCCCAGTGCTCTATCCCGCGGCCTGCAGAACTAGTCCAACAACAGCTCAGTGGTGCGTTTGACCTCACTCATGGCGATATTTGAGTGGGCTTCCTGGACGTGTGGCTTCTGCAACAAGTGATCGCGTAAAAAGCGCTCGTAACTGTCGATGTCATGGGTGACCACTTTCAGCAGGTAATCCATATCGCCCGCCATGGTGTAGCACTCGATCACTTCGGGGTAATCGGTGATGGCCTCTTCAAATTCCGTCAAATGACGTCGCCCGTGGCCTGACAGCCGCACATTGACGAACACCACCACATTGAGACCGAGCTTTTTGGGATTGAGCAGGGCGACCTTGCGTTCGATCAGGCCTTCCTCTTGCAGGCGATGGATGCGCCGCCAGCAGGGGGATTGCGACAGCTCCACATGTTCCGCCACCTCGGCGGCAGACAGGTCGGCATTGTGCTGCAACAGGCGAAGAATCTTGCGGTCGATGGCGCTTAATTTAATCTGCATGAACGGGTCTGATTTCTTATTTTTTTTGAATGATCCATGCAGATTAGCAGATCATTTCCTGCAATTTAGAAAGAAAATTCCTAAGCAAAACCTTCACTCTTTTGCTACGTACCGGGCGTCGGGTCAGATACTGACTTTTCGGTCTGGTGTGCTTCCAGGGCTAAAACAAGAGAGAGAACGAAATGCCGATTTTTGCTCACCCCGAATTCGATCACCACGAACAAGTCCAGTTCTGCCACGACAAAGCCACGGGCCTCAAGGCCATCATTGCAGTGCATAACACGCGTCTGGGCCCGGCCCTGGGCGGCTGCCGCATGTGGCCTTATGCCGATGAACAGCAAGCCTTGAACGATGTGCTGCGCCTGTCCCGTGGCATGACCTACAAGTCGGCGCTGGCCGGGTTGCCGTTGGGCGGGGGCAAGGCGGTGATTATTGGTGACCCGCGCAAGGACAAGAGCGAAGCGTTGTTCCAGGCCATGGGCGGGTTTGTGGAGAGCATGGGAGGGCGTTACATCACGGCGGCGGATTCTGGCACCGGTGTCGCCGAAATGGCCCTGATGGGCCAGCGCACCCGGCATGTTGTCGGAGCGGGCACGCGTGAGCAGCTGGGTGGCGGCACGCGCAGTGGCGATCCGTCCCCTGCAACGGCCCTGGGTGTGTTTATCGGCCTGCGCGAAGCCGTCTTGCAGCGACTGGGTCGCAGCGACCTCACGGGCTTGCGGGTGGCCATTCAGGGCCTTGGGCAAGTGGGTTTCGACCTGGCCCGGCAACTCAAGGAGGCGGGGGCCGAACTGTGGGTCCACGACATTCAGGAGGCCAACGTGCGCCGTGCAGTCGACGAACTGGGCGCCCACGCGGTGAGTGCACAAGACATCTACGGGCTGGACGTTGACGTGTTCTCGCCATGTGCGATGGGCGCCATCATCAACGATGAAACCTTGCAGCTCCTGCAGGCCCCGGTGATTGCCGGTGCTGCCAATAATCAGCTGGCCAAAGCCAGCCATGCCGATGAGCTATGGCGTCGTGGCTGCCTGCATGCACCTGATTACGCAATCAATGCCGGCGGCATCATTGATGTCTCCTACGAGTACAACGGTGGAACGCCCGAACAGGTCCGTCAGCACGTCGAAGGCATTGGTGAGACCTTGCGTCAGATCTTTCTAAGAGCCAAAGCCCAGGATCGCAACACCACGAGCATTGCTGACAGCCTCGCGCAGGAACGTCTGAACGCTTGATGGAAAAGGCGTTGGTGTTCGTATCGGGTAACCAGCGCCTTTTTTTGCATCAGCGGGCAGAGAGTTGCTGTGCATCAATCGCCGTGTCGACCAACTGCTTGGACGATTCCATGAAAAACAGGATGCCCATCAGAAAGTCACGCTCAACACTTTGCTGATACTCGACTGCACCCTGGGTGCTGGCAATTGCGCATCGCAAGTAATCTGACGCGTGGACCAGTGCTTCTTCCTGGCTCAGGCCATCGCACACCTGAAACACTTTCTTTTCTGAAACGTGCTGAGAAACAGATGGTTTCAAATAATAGTCCAGCGCACGTTGGGTTGCGGCGCAGTCCTTCAAGGATTCGAGCTCGGTTTCGGGCTCGGCCGGTATCGGGATTTTTATTATTGGGGTCATGATTTACCTGCGTTTGAGAGACGAATCGAATCAGCAGTACATTAATAGTACAAAAAGTATTTCAGTGCTTATCGTAAATAATACAATGTGTGTATTGTTGCGGCGTTATCAATCCGTATTGTTCGGCAGATGGATAAATGGATCGCTTTAGTCAGAACGAAATTGCGCGAGCTAAAACTCACGCAAGAAAAACTTGCCGAACGCGTCGGGGCTTCCCAGGGCGGAGTCGGCCATTGGCTCAATAAACGCCGTCAGCCCGACTTGCAGACGATGAACAACGTGCTGCATGCCCTTGGGCTTGAGCACCTTGAAGTCGCCCTGGTCGTGCGGGAGCGCAGTGGTACAGGCGATACGTCCGGCCCGGACGAATACACCTATGACATCACTTCGGCTTTCCGTTATCCGGTCAGGGACTGGGTGACGGCAGGGCAGGTTCACGAGAAAGTGCAGGTCGGTTATGCGCCGCCCGGTACGATCTTCGAACTCAGCGATCACTACGCCAAAGGCGCGGCGTTCTGGCTGCAAGTGACGGGTGATGCCATGACGTCGCAGGTGGGGCTGAGCATCGGCCAGGGGATGATGATTCTGGTTGATCCAGATATCGAGGCCGTACCGGGCAAGATGGTCATTGCCTTGACGCCGGAGTCCGAGACCACGACCTTCCGGCAGTTGATCGAAGAAAGCGGTCAACGCTACCTCAAGCCACTTAACCCGACTTATCCAAAGACCCTGCTGGATGAACGCTGCCGCATTATCGGGGTGGTGGTGCAAGCCACGGCCAAGTTCTAGCTACAGCGGTCAACGGCTGCAAAAAAGGCGGATACCGATAACGGTATCCGCCTTTTTTTATTCCAGTTCGACCAGGGCCGAGCCTTCGCTGACCATCTCGCCTTCCAGGCAGAACAAGGCTTTGATCACGCCACCGTGGGGTGCCCGCAGGCTGTGTTCCATTTTCATGGCTTCGAGGACCACCAGTTGCGCGCCAGCCTCAACGGTCTGCCCCACTTCGACCAGTACCCGCACGATGCTGCCGTTCATTGGGGCTGTGAGGCCGCCCTGGGCCACGTGGCTGGCGCCGACGGCAGCAATCGGGTCGTGCAGGCGTACGCCGTGCAGCTCGGCATCCCAGCGCAGGTACAGGGTGTCAGCCCGGCGAATGGCCAAATGCTGACGCCGTACGCCGTCCTTCTCGATGACTAACTGTTCATCACGCAAAGTGGCCGTGTTGCCACTGAGGTGGATGACCTGTTGTTCGCCATTGCAGTTCAGGGCCAACAAGGTGCGGGCCGGCAAGCCACTGCGAAAGCCATTGTTGGCTGACCAGGGGGATGCCGTGTCATCGCCGCGTATCTGTGGTGGCTGGCTTTGATGGAAGGCCTCGGCCGCAGCAGACCAAAAGGCTGTGGGCAAGGGCTGAGCAGCAGGTAGCAGTTCTTCCTGGTAGCGCGGGATAAATCCGGTATCGAGCTCAGCAGCGGCGAAGGCCGGGTGTCCGATGATTCGGCGCAAAAAGCTCAGATTGGTTTTCAGCCCGCCAATGGCGAACTCGTCGAGCATTGCCAGCAGCCGCAAGCGTGCCTGTTCGCGGTCTTCCCCCCAGGCAATCAGCTTGCCCAGCATCGGGTCGTAGAAAGGTGAAACCTCATCGCCCTCACTGACGCCGCTGTCCACCCGTCTGCCCGGGCCTGCGGCGGATTCGCGATATACCTCAAGGCGTCCGGTTTGCGGCAGAAAATCATGGCTCGGGTCTTCAGCGTACAAACGCACTTCGATGGCGTGGCCGCGCAACGGCACTTGCGCCTGGGTGATGGGCAAGGCTTCACCCCGTGCCACGAGGATTTGCCAGGCCACCAGGTCCAGCCCGGTAATGGCTTCGGTGACCGGGTGCTCAACCTGCAAGCGCGTGTTCATCTCCATAAAGAAGAACTCGCCTCGCGCATCCAGTAAAAATTCAACGGTACCGGCACCCACATAGCCGATAGTCTGCGCAGCCTTTACGGCCGCTTCGCCCATGGCCTGGCGCAGCTCGGCACTGAGGCCCGGTGCTGGCGCTTCTTCTACAACTTTCTGGTGACGGCGCTGGATCGAGCAGTCGCGTTCGTTGAGGTACAGGCAGTTGCCGTGCTGATCGGCAAAGATCTGGATTTCCACATGGCGCGGTTTGAGCACGTACTTCTCGACCAGCATCCGTGCATCGCCAAAGGATGACAGGGCCTCACGCTGGGCAGAGGCCAGCGCCTCGGCCAGCTGGCTGACGTCTTCGACCACTTTCATGCCCTTGCCACCGCCACCTGCCGTGGCTTTGAGCAACACCGGGTAGCCGATGCGGTCTGCGGCGAGGCGGAAGGTTTCCAGGTCCTGGGCTTCACCGTGATAACCAGGGACCAGGGGGACGCCTGCCACTTCCATCAAGGCTTTGGCTGCCGATTTGCTGCCCATGGCATCGATGGCGCTGGCGGGCGGCCCGAGGAAAATCAGCCCGGCGGCTTCAATGGCGCGAGCAAAGTCGGCATTTTCCGACAAGAAACCGTAGCCGGGGTGGATGGCCTGAGCACCGCTGGCCTTGGCCGCGCTGATGATTTTGTCGATTCGCAGGTAGCTGTCGGCAGCCTTGCTGCCCCCCAGGTCCACGCAGGTATCGGCTTCGCGGCAATGGCGTGCATCACGATCGGTAGCGCTGTGGACCGCGACGGTCGAGAGGCCCAGTGCTTTGGCTGTGCGCATCACCCGGCAGGCGATTTCGCCACGGTTGGCGATCAGCACGCAGGTAAGAAGAGGTGCGGTCATGGGCGCAGGTCCTGAGTCGATGGATCGGGTTGCCAGCTGGGAGCACGTTTTTGCAGAAAGGCGCGCAAACCTTCCTGGCCTTCAGGGCTGACCCGAATCCGCGCAATGGCGTTTTCGCAGTAGCGGCGAATGGCCGGGGTTGGCGCGCCATGGCTGACTTCGCGCAGCAGGTCCTTGCACGAGCGCATGGCTTGCGGGCTGTTGAGCAGCAGGTTGTCGACCCAGCGGGCGATGTGTTGCTCAAGCTCGGCGAGGGGGTAGCACTCGGACAGCAACCCCAGTTCGCGGGCACGCTCGCCGCTGAAGCGTTCCGCGGTCAGGGCGTAGCGCCGCGCTGCACGCTCACCGATGGCTTGCACCACGAAGGGGCTGATCACGGCTGGTGCCAGGCCAATACGCACTTCAGACAAACAGAATTGGGCGTCGTCTGCACCGATGGCCATGTCGCAGGCGCTGATCAGTCCCAGCGCGCCACCATAGGCCGCACCTTGCACGACGGCCAGGGTCGGCATTTTCAGCTTGGCCAGGTTGTACATCAATTCAGCCAGGTGACGGGCGTCGTCGAGATTGGTGTTGTAGTCCAGCTCGGCCGATTGCTGCATCCAGGCCAGATCGGCACCGGCGCTGAAATGTTTTCCGCGCCCGCGCAGGATCAGAAAGCGCAGGCCTGCGTCGGCCTGCACCGCATCCAGAGCAAGGATCAGCTCGCGGATCATCTCGGCATTAAAGGCATTGTTCTTTTGCTCGCGACTCAACCACAGGGTGGCAAAGCCCCGGGGGTCGGTGTGCAGTTCGAGGGTGTTGAAATCAATCATGTCCGTCAGTCCTTAAAGTGGCTGTGGGCGCAGGTTTACATCCGGAACACGCCAAAGCGCGTGGCGTCGATCGGGGCATTGAGTGCCGCCGACAGGCCCAGCGCCAACACGTCGCGGGTTTGTGCCGGGTCGATCACGCCGTCATCCCACAAGCGGGCACTGGAGTAGTAGGGGTGGCCCTGGTGTTCGTACTGGTCAAGGATCGGCTGTTTGATCTCGGCCTCTTCCCGTGCCGAGAACGCCACGCCGTTGCGTTCAGCCTGCTCACGTTTGACCTGCACCAGCACGCCGGCGGCCTGTTCGGCGCCCATCACACCGATCCGTGCGTTGGGCCACATCCACAGAAAACGCGGGTCGTAAGCACGGCCGCACATGCCGTAGTTACCGGCGCCAAAACTACCGCCGATGATCACGGTAAATTTCGGAACTTTGGCGCATGCCACGGCAGTCACCAGTTTTGCCCCGTGCTTGGCGATGCCACCGGCTTCGTATTTTTGCCCGACCATAAAGCCGGTGATGTTTTGCAGGAAAACCAGTGGAATACCGCGTTGGCACGCCAGCTCAATAAAATGCGCGCCTTTTTGTGCCGCCTCGGCAAACAGGATCCCGTTGTTGGCCAGGATCGCCACCGGATAACCGTGCAAATGGGCAAAGCCGCACACCAGCGTGGTGCCGAACAGAGCCTTGAATTCATCGAACACCGAACCATCCACCAGTCGTGCAATCACTTCGCGTACATCGAAGGGTTGCTTGGCATCGGCAGGGACGATGCCGTACAGCTCGTCACGGCCATACAGCGGTGCCAGCGGGGTGCGTTGTTGCAGTTGGCCCAGCTTGCGCCAGTTGAGGTTGGCGACGCTGCGCCGGGCCAGTGCCAGTGCGTGCTCGTCGCTGTCGGCGTAGTGGTCGGCCACCCCCGAAATCTTGCAGTGCACATCGGCACCGCCCAGGTCTTCAGCACTCACCACTTCGCCCGTGGCCGCTTTTACCAGCGGCGGGCCGGCCAGAAAGATGGTCGCTTGCTGGCGCACCATAATGGCTTCGTCGGCCATGGCAGGCACATAGGCGCCGCCTGCCGTGCATGAGCCCATGACCACGGCAATTTGCGGGATCCCCGCCGCGCTCATGTTGGCCTGGTTGAAGAAAATCCGCCCAAAGTGCTCGCGGTCCGGGAACACTTCATCCTGGCGCGGCAGATTGGCCCCGCCCGAGTCCACCAGATAGATGCACGGCAAGCGGTTTTGCTCGGCGATGGTTTGCGCCCGCAGGTGTTTTTTGACGGTTAGCGGATAGTACGAGCCGCCTTTGACCGTGGCGTCGTTGGCCACGATCATGCACTCCACGCCTTCGACCCGACCAATACCGGCGATGATTCCTGCAGCCGGAACGTCTTCGCCGTATACGTCGTAGGCCGCCAGCTGACTCAGCTCCAGGAAGGGGGAGCCGCTGTCCAGCAGGCGGTCAATGCGTTCGCGGGGCAGCAACTTGCCACGCGACGTGTGGCGCTCCTGGGCCTTGGCCCCGCCACCCTGTTGCACCTGATCGAGCAGGGTGCGCAAGGCTTCAACCTGTTTGAGCATGGCGTCGCGGTTGGTGGCGAACTCAGCCGAGCGCGGGTTGATCGTCGTATGCAAGATGGACATGCGCAGGCTCCTTAGCGAGTTTCGTTGAAGAGTTCACGACCAATCAGCATGCGTCGGATTTCGCTGGTGCCGGCGCCGATTTCATACAGCTTGGCGTCACGCAGCAGGCGTCCGGCAGGGAATTCATTGATGTAGCCATTGCCCCCCAGAATCTGGATCGCATCGAGGGCCATTTGGGTGGCGCGTTCAGCGCTGTACAGAATGACCCCGGCGGCATCCTTGCGGGTGGTTTCGCCACGCTCGCACGCCGCAGCCACGGCATACAGGTAGGCACGGCTGGCATTGAGCTGGGTGTACATGTCCGCGACCTTGCCCTGGATCAGCTGGAATTCGCCGATGCTCTGGCCGAACTGCTTGCGGTCATGGATGTAAGGGACTACCAGGTCCATGCAGGCCTGCATGATCCCGGTCGGGCCGCCGGACAGCACCACACGCTCGTAATCGAGGCCGCTCATCAGCACTTTGACCCCGGCGTTGAGGGTGCCCAGCAGGTTCTCTTCAGGGACTTCAACGTCGTCGAAAAACAGTTCGCTGGTATTCGAGCCGCGCATGCCGAGCTTGTCGAAATGCTTGCTGCGGCTGAAGCCTTTCCAGTCGCGTTCCACGATAAACGCACTGATGCCGTGGGCGTTCTTCTCAATGTCGGTTTTGGCATAGATCACGTAGGTACTGGCGTCCGGGCCGTTGGTGATCCAGGTTTTGCTGCCGTTGAGTACGAAGTGATCGCCGCGCTTGTCGGCACGCAGTTTCATGGAGACCACGTCGGAACCGGCATTCGGCTCGCTCATGGCCAGTGCGCCAACGTGTTCGCCACTGATCAGCTTGGGCAGGTACTTGAGTTTTTGTTCGTGGGTGCCGTTGCGGTTGATCTGATTGACGCAGAGGTTGGAGTGGGCGCCGTAGGAGAGGGCGACTGATGCCGAGCCGCGGCTGATTTCCTCCATCGCCACCACGTGGGCCAGGTAGCTCAGGCCGGTGCCGCCGTATTCTTCCGGGACGGTGATGCCGAGCAAACCCATGTCACCGAACTTGCGCCACATGTCGGCCGGGAACAGGTTGTCCTTGTCGATTTGCGCCGCCCGCGGCGCCAGTTCGGCGGCAACGAAGGCCTGGACCTGATCGCGCAGCATGTCGATGGTTTCGCCCAGGGCGAAGTTCAAAGTCGGGTAGCTCATGGGGCACCTTGATCGTTGTTCTTATGGAGGCGTGTACTGCGTCGCCATTGATAACCTTTACGTTAACGTAAACTTGGCGGTCGCGACTGTCAACGACCTTTACGTTAACGTCAACTTCAGCCAGAGTGCTTGCTATTCTTCAACTTGATACGGCGCAGATGAGCGCCGTACCTATGCTCCCAAAACAATCACAAGAGGAGTTGTCATGAAGCCGCAATCCGTCCCCAGTTACAGCCAGGGTGCACAAGACAAAGCACTGCCGGCGATGACCATCGGTCAGGCTTTCGATCGGACAGCCGCGCTTTACCCCGACGGTGAGGCGCTGGTGGTGTGCCATCAACAACAACGTTACACCTGGGCGCAATTGGCCCGGGCGGTGGATTTGCATGCCAGGGCGCTGCTGGCTTTGGGCTTGCAGGTCGGTGACCGGCTCGGGGTGTGGGCGCCGAACTGTACCCAGTGGTTTATCAGCCAGTTTGCCAGCGCAAAAATCGGCGTGGTCCTGGTCAATATCAACCCTGCGTACCGGCTCTCGGAGCTGGAATACGTGCTTAAACAGTCGGGGTGTCAGTGGCTGGTCTGTGCCGGGGCGTTCAAAACCTCCAACTATCACGCCATGCTTCAGGAGCTGATCCCGCAGTTGGCCGAACAGTCGGCGGGGGTTCTGGATTGCGCGCGCTTTGCCGGGTTGCGCGGCGTTATCAGTCTCGCCCCTGAGCCGCCCGCGGGCTTCCTGCCCTGGTCGCAACTTGCCACGTTGGGCGGCGAGGTGACCGATGAGCAGCTCCATGCCCGCGAAGCCTGCGTGCAGTACGATCAGCCGGTGAATATTCAGTACACCTCGGGCACCACGGGCTTTCCCAAAGGCGCGACCCTGAGCCATCACAACATTCTCAACAATGGCTATATGGTGGGTGAAAGCCTGGGGCTGACGGCCAGCGACCGGCTGGTGATCCCGGTGCCGCTCTATCACTGTTTTGGCATGGTGATGGGCAACCTGGGCTGCGTGACCCACGGCACCACGATGATTTATCCCGGTGAGGCCTTTGACCCGGGCCTCACCCTGCAAGCGGTTGCGCAAGAGCGGGCCACGGGGCTGTACGGCGTGCCGACCATGTTTATCGCCATGCTCGACCACCCGCAGCGTGCCGAGTTTGATCTGTCGGGTTTGCGTACCGGGATCATGGCCGGTGCGACGTGCCCGATCGAGGTGATGCGCCGCGTGATCAGTGAGATGCACATGGGCGAAGTGCAAATTGCTTATGGCATGACCGAAACCAGCCCGGTGTCGATCCAGACCGGTCCCGCAGACGACCTGGAACTGCGTGTTACCACTGTGGGGCGCACCCAGCCGCAACTGGAGAGCAAGCTGATCGATGCCGGGGGCAATGTCGTTGCGCGAGGTGAGATTGGCGAGCTGTGCACCCGCGGCTACAGCGTGATGCTCGGGTACTGGAACAATCCGCAGGCCACCGCTGATGCCATTGATGGTGAAGGCTGGATGCATACCGGCGATCTGGCGCAGATGGATGAGCAAGGGTATGTACGCATCGTGGGGCGCAACAAGGACATGATCATTCGCGGTGGCGAAAATATTTACCCGCGTGAGCTGGAAGAGTTCTTTTTCACCCACCCGGCGGTGGCAGACGTGCAGATCGTGGGCATACCTGACGCCAGGTACGGTGAAGAAATCGTGGCATGGATCAAGTTTCATCCCGGCCATGCGGCCAACGAGCTGGAGTTGCAGACCTGGTGCAAGTCGCGCATCGCACACTTTAAAACGCCGCGCTACTTCAAGTTTGTAGACGCGTTCCCGATGACCGTGACCGGCAAAATCCAGAAATTCAAAATGCGCGAGATCAGTATTCAGGAGTGTGCAAAACGCTAAGGCACTATCTGTTTTTTTGTGGGAGCGGGCTTGCTCGCGATGCAGTCGCTGCGGTTTATCAGGTAAACCGAGGTGAAGGCCATCGCGAGCAGGCCCGCTCCCACATGAGTCGCATGTGAATTGGCAAAATATCAAACCCCGGACAGCACAAAGGGGAGCCGAAGCTCCCCTTTAATGTGTCGTGCATGCTCTTTTTTTATTATTGAAGGGCGGTCTATTGTTGTTTTTGGAACTCACCCTTTGCTGCGTTTTGTGCGACCCCCATCCGGGGTCAAGAGCAAACGTATTTTTTTGAGCGCTGATCCACTTTTATCACGGGCTATCAAACCTGTGATCCAACCTGTGCATGTGCTACCTGAAGGTAGTTTTATTATTCTCTGCCCGGTTGCGAGGTGGCTTTTAGGCGCCTCGGAAAAGTAAACCTTCTCCAAAAAAATCTGTTAGCTGCGTCTCTGTCGTGTTGTTTTTGTTATGTCAGAGTCGTTTCGTATTGTTTTTATTATGTTGCTGCGGTTTTTATTCTTGTTATGCCATAGAGATAGCAGGAGCCGTGCCAACTTTTAAAAACCCTTATAAATCAATATGTTGAGTTTTCAGGCAATAAAAAACCGGCCCCTGAAACGGCCGGTTTGTTTCCGTGTTACTCGTTTGGTTCCCTTGCGGTAACACCACGGCACACTTTTTAGCCCTGACGTGCCCTGGCGACCCGCGACCCGGTAACACGGCCCAGTACGCTGCAGATGTGTTCGCCTGCCAGTAGCAGCTTGTCCATATCGATCCCGGTTTCGATGCCCATGCCGTTGAGCATGTACAGCACGTCTTCAGTGGCCACGTTGCCGCTGGCGCCCTTGGCATAGGGGCAGCCGCCAAGCCCGGCAATCGAGCTGTCGAACACCGCGATGCCTTCTTGCAGGCTCGCGTAGATGTTCACCAGTGCCTGGCCGTAGGTGTCGTGGAAGTGCCCGGCGAGTTTTTCCCGGGGCACGTCAGCGGTGACGGCTTCAAACATTGCCCGGGTAGCAGTCGGCGTTCCGGTACCGATGGTGTCGCCCAGTGAAACCTCGTAACAGCCCATGGCATACAGCTCTTTCGCCACGGCTGCGACCTGTTGCGCGCTGACGTGGCCTTCATACGGGCAACCGAGCACGCAGGACACATAACCGCGCACGCTGATGCCGTGTTGTTTGGCGGCCTCGATAATGGGTTCGAAGCGCGCCAGGCTTTCGCTGATCGAGCAATTGATATTGCGTTGCGAGAAGGCTTCGGACGCGGCGGCAAACACTGCGACTTCTTTTACCCCGGCCGCCACGGCATCCTCAAACCCGCGCAGGTTGGGTGCCAGCGCACCGTATACCACGCCCGGTTTGCGCCGGATTTTCGCGAAAACCTCGGCCGAACCGGCCATTTGCGGCACCCACTTGGGTGACACAAAGCTGCCGACTTCTATATAGCCGAGCCCGGCGTCGGTCAGGGCGTCAACCAGTTGCACCTTGTCGGCGACACTGATGGGGTTGGCTTCATTTTGCAGACCGTCGCGCGGGCCGACTTCGATCAGGCGCACATGGGTGGGAAGTGTCATGGGGGTCACCCTCTCTGTGTGGGAATACCCGGTGGGAGCGGGCTTGCTCGCGATGGGCACAATGCGGTGCATCAGCATTAGCGCGTCGATGCGATCGCGAGCAAGCCCGTTCCCACAGCAGGTATCAGCGTCTAATTGGGTATCTGGTTTTGTATTGTCTGTTCCAGCGCCTGGATACAGCGCTCTTCGGCAGTGTCCAGCTCCAGCTGCATCTGCTGGATATCCAGTAACTGCTGTTCCAGCTGCTCGCGGCGCTCGGCGATTTTGGCCAGCATGCTGTTGAGTTGCTTTTGATTGCCGCTGCTGGGGTCGTAAAGCTCGATCAGTTCGCGGCATTCGGCCAGGGAAAAACCAATGCGTTTGCCGCGAAGGATCAATTTCAGGCTGACCTTGTCCCGTGCTGAATACACGCGCTCCTGGCCGCGTCGCTCGGGGGCGAGCAAGCCTTGTTCTTCATAAAAACGAATGGCGCGGGTGGTGATGTCGAGCTCGCGGGCAAGGTCGGAAATACTGTACGTCTGGCTGCTCATGGGCGGGCTCTGGAGGAATCGTGTTCTTAAACTACTGGCTGGTTGACGTTTACGTCAAGCAAGCTGGCGCTGTCGTGTTTCTTTTCCTGTGCCACTTGCTGTTGGCACAGCTCAATCAGTTGTTCGCGCATCCAGCGATTGGCCGGGTCTTGCTCGGTGCTTTCGTGCCAGTACAAATGGGTTTCCACGTTGGGCAATTCATTGAGCGGCAGCGGCACAAAATGCAGGGCATGGCGCCGGGCGAAGCGCTCGGGAACGGTCATCACCATGTCGGTTTGCTGTAACACATTGGAGGCCATCAAGTAATGCTGCGAGCGCAGGGTGATCTTGCGTTGCAGGCCCATTTTGCCCAGCGCCAGGTCCACTTCACCCAGGCCATTGCGCCGGGTCGAGATATGAATATGGGTCAATGCCAGGTAGTCATCGAGTTGCAAGGCGGCTTTGCCGGCCAAGGGGTGACCTTGACGCATGGCACATACATAGCGGTCCTCCATCAGCTTGACGTGGCGTACTTGCGGGTCGGTATTGAGCGGCGCATCCACGGCAAAATCCAGACGTCCGGCCGCCAGATCGCTGGTGGTCTCACGCCGATGGGAGAGAAAACTCTCGACCACCACCGATGGAGCCTGACGGCGCAAGCGCTGGAACAGCGGCGGCAGGATCACCGCTTCGCTCAGGTCCGTCATGCTGATGCGGTAGGTCTTGTTGGCTTGCAACGGGTTGAAGGTGCGGCTTTCCTGCACTGACACGCGCAACAGCGCCAGGGCACTGCGCACCGGGCTGATGATGTTCTGCGCCATGGGGGTAGGCACCATGCCCTGGGCGGTACGGACAAACAGCGGGTCGTTGAAGCTTTCGCGCAATCGCGCCAGCGCATTTGACACGGCCGGCTGAGTGATGCCGATGATTTGCCCGGCGCGGGTCAGGTTGGCTTCGGTGTAGATGGCATCGAAGACAATAAACAGATTGAGATCGACCTTGTTCAGGTTCATGGCGCGTGGCTCTTGTTGTTAGAGGGAGGGACGCGGGGTAATCATATATTGCTTATGAATGGTAATACACGCTGTTAATAGATGGCGCAAATGAAGGGTGGCTGACCTAGTATCACTTTTCGACATTTCCGGTAGAAGGTAGCCCCCCATGGATTTCGCTTATTCCCCGAAAGTTCAGGCACTGCGTGAGCGTGTGACCGCGTTTATGGACGCCTGTGTGTACCCGGCGGAGGCGATTTTCGAGCAGCAGGTAGCGCAAGGTGACCGCTGGCAGCCGACCGCGATCATGGAAGAGCTCAAGCGCAAGGCCAGGGCTGAAGGCCTGTGGAACCTGTTTTTGCCGGAGTCTGCACTGGGGGCCGGGTTGACCAACCTGGAGTACGCCCCCCTGGCTGAAATCATGGGGCGTTCAATGCTGGGGCCGGAGCCGTTCAATTGCTCTGCCCCCGATACTGGCAATATGGAAGTGCTGGTGCGCTACGCCAGCGAGGCGCAAAAACAGCAGTGGCTGGAGCCGCTGTTGCGCGGCGAAATCCGCTCGGCGTTTGCCATGACCGAACCGGATGTGGCCTCCTCGGATGCGACCAACATGGACGCCCGTGCGGTACGCGACGGTAACGAATGGGTGATCAATGGCCGCAAGTGGTGGACTTCCGGTGCCTGCGACCCGCGCTGCAAAATCCTGATCTTTATGGGCCTGAGCAACCCCGAAGGGCCGCGTCATCAACAGCACTCGATGATCCTGGTGCCCGTCGACACGCCGGGGGTAAAAGTCGTGCGTCCGTTACCGGTGTTCGGCTACGACGATGCGCCCCATGGGCATGCCGAAGTGCTGTTCGAGAACGTGCGGGTGCCGTACGAAAATGTTTTGCTCGGCGAAGGACGCGGTTTTGAAATTGCCCAGGGCCGTCTCGGGCCGGGTCGCATTCACCACTGCATGCGCTCAATCGGCATGGCCGAGCGGGCGTTGGAGCTGATGTGCAAGCGCGCCCTTGCACGTACCGCCTTCGGCAAACCGCTGGCACGGTTGGGCGGGAATATCGACAAGATTGCCGACTCGCGCATGGAGATCGACATGGCCCGGCTGTTGACGCTCAAAGCGGCGTACATGATGGACACGGTGGGCAATAAAGTGGCGAAAAGCGAAATCGCGCAAATCAAGGTCATCGCCCCGAACGTTGCCTTGAACGTGATTGACCGGGCGATTCAGATGCATGGCGGGGCAGGGGTGTCGGGGGACTTTCCGCTGGCTTATATGTACGCCATGCAGCGTACGTTGCGCCTGGCCGATGGACCCGATGAAGTGCATCGGGCGGCGGTGGGCAAGTTTGAGCTGGACCAGTACGCAAAAATTCCCGGGTAACCACGTTTCTGTGGGGGCGGGCCTGCCCGCGCTAGCATCGCGAGCAAGCCCGCCCCCACAGGCAATGCTGTTCATTTATAGAACAACGCTACTCAATTGTGGGAGCGAGCTTGCTCGCGATGGTCTTCAGAGCGACGCATTTACTCAGTAAATACGCGTCATCGTTTACGACCATCGCGAGCAAGTCGAACCGTCGCACCGCCGCGCCCACAGAGTTAGAGATCGCTTAAGTGAACAACATTGCGCCCCCACAGGGGTTTTGAGTTCAGGATTTAATACACCCACACCTCAACCCGTCGGTTCTTGAGGCGCCCTTCGTCTTCGGTGTTGGCCGCCACCGGCATTTGTGCGCCATAGCCGCGAATTTCGCGCAGCACTACCCCGTTTTTAACCAATTCGCGACGCACCGCCATCGCCCGCAATTTTGACAATAGTTGCGCGCGCTCCGGGTCATCCTTGGCGTCACCAAAACCCACCAGCGTTACCTGCCTGTCGAGCTTGTCGTTGGCGCTCAGGTAGTCGACCACCCGCAGCAAGTCCTGACGTGCCTTGTTGTCCAGCGAAGCACTGCCTTCCTCAAAACGAAAATTCACGGACAGACGCTGCGCCTCTTTGGTCAGCGCCTGATACTCCTGGGGCATATGTGCGCCTGCAAGGACGCTGCCCGCCTGTACGCTTTGGGCGACAAAGCCGTTTCGCGCGACGATGGCCTGGCCTTGAGGGCTTTGGGTGAAGGTCACCAGTGCCTTGGCCCAAGGATTGTTCGTGGCGGGCGGCAGGTAAAAGAACAGCCGCCGCGACAAGGGATAGTCCTCGCTGGCGATCAGGCTGGTGAGTGGCAACATCGGCTGCGATGCGCCGTCGACAATGGCCACGGCTTTGGCTTCGCGGATGTAAGGCAGGCCGATAAAACCGATGGCTTGCGGGTCGTGGCTGACGGCATCCGACAGTTGTTCGCTGGATTCGAAGCGTTGCGCGGTGCTGCTCAAGGGATGCCCGCTGCGGCTCAGGACCAGCTCTCTGAAGGTGTCCCAGGTGCCGGACTGGTCATCGCGGGCATACAAACGGATCGTGCCGCCGATACCGCCCAGTTGCTCCCAGCGGCTGATCTGGCCGCTGAAAATCTGTGCCAGTTGTTCAGTGTTGAGCTGGTTCAGCGGGTTGCGCGGGTGAAGAATGATCGCCAGGCCGTCGATGGCAATTACCTGCTCGGCGTCAGGGCTTTTCAGGTCGCCGAGGCGTTCGAGGTCGACCAGTTCGCGGTCCTTGATCGGCCGCGATGAGGCCACCAGGTCGGCCTGCCCGGCGGCAAGAGCCGTGAAACCGGTGCCCGAGCCGTGGGCTGCGACATCCACACGGATCTGCTGGCCCTGGGCGTTGGTGCCGACAATGCTGTGTTCGTTGGGGGGGATGACCGGGACGCTGTGGATATCGTGCAGGCCTTGCTCGGCCAGCATGGCCGTCACCAGCGCCGGGCCGAGGTTGGCACCGATGGTGTTCGAACCCTGTATCCGCAAGTCGGCAGCCATGGCCGGACTGGCCAGGGTGCAGAACAGGGTCAACGACATAAAGCGCAGCATCAGCGGGCACCTTCCTGGAGCCATAGAAATGTCTGCAATTTAAGTCAAAAAGGTTTCAAACCAATGACAGCCCGCTCCCACTCTCAGATCAGCTCAATTCCAGCCAGATCGGTGCATGGTCTGACGGTTTTTCCATGCCGCGCAGGTCGTAGTCGACGCCTGCCGCCTTGATGCGTGGCACCAGCCCTTGTGAGGCGAGGATCACGTCAATGCGCAGGCCCCGCTTGGGCTCGTCTTCAAAGCCACGGCTGCGGTAATCGAACCAGCTGAAACGGTCGGCCACGTCCGGGTGCAGGTAGCGAAAGCTGTCAACCAGCCCCCAGCCCTTGAGACGCTCCAGCCACTCACGCTCTTCCGGCAAGAAGCTGCACTTGCCGGTTTTCAGCCAGCGCTTGGCGTTGTCCGGGCCAATGCCGATGTCGCAGTCCTGCGGGGAGATATTGATGTCGCCCATCACCACCAGCGGTTGTTCGTTGCTGAACTGGCTTTCCAGCAACTGCTGCAGGTCGCTGTAGAAGCGCTGCTTGGCCGGGAACTTGGTAGGGTGGTCGCGGCTTTCGCCCTGTGGGAAGTAACCATTCATGATGGTCACGGGCTGGCCATTTTCGTCAGCGAATGTGCCCCAGATAAAACGCCGCTGGGCGTCTTCTTCGTCGGTGGCAAAACCCTTGTGCAGCTCCAGCGGCGCCTGACGCGAGAGCAGGGCAACACCGTAATGGCCTTTTTGGCCATGAAAGTGCACGTGATAGCCCAGTGCTTCAATGTCGGCGAGGGGGAACTGGTCGTCATGGACCTTGGTTTCCTGGAGGCCGATCACGTCAGGCTGGTGTTTCTCGATCAGCGCTGCCAGCTGATGCGGCCGTGCGCGCAGGCCGTTGATGTTGAATGAAACGATTTTCATGGGCGGGCAGTCCTGAGCAAAACTGTGATGCTAGCGGACTGACGCGTCAGCGGCCAGCGTGCAGTGGGGCAAATGCACTGCTAACGTAGGATGCACTTGGCCACGATTGAACTGTTGTGGCACTCGGGGGTTCGTACGCACTACAAGCGCCGCTATCCAGGCCGCGCCCGGGAGGTTGACCGCATGACGCAAACGTCGAACGCCACCAGTCAGATCCAGCTGCTCGACAGTGGCTATTCAAGAGAAGCACGCTCCTTGCTGTATCAGGCTTATCGCCATGAGCCGACGTATCGCTTTTTGTTTAATGCCGATCGCAGCGGTTATGAGCAACGGGTTCGCGCTACGGTGCGGGAACTGGTCAGGCAGCATTTTTTTCAGGATTTGCCCGCATTGGGGTTGCTGGTCAATGACCGGCTGGTGGGCATTGCCTTGATTGCGCCACCGCAACGGCGTCTGGGGATTACCGAAAGTTGGGCCTGGCAGCTGCGCATGTTGCTCAGTACCGGCTTGAACTGCACGCGGCGTTATCTGGATTATCACCAGGCGGTGCAGGCCTGCGTTCCGGGGGATGCTGTGCATATGCTGCCGCTGCTGGGTATTCATCCCGAATTTCAGGGGTTGCACTACGGTGAGCAGTTGCTTGAAGCAGTGCATAACTGGTGCGCCGAGGACGAGCATTCCGAGGGCGTGGTGCTCGATACTGGCAACCCGCATTATCTGGAGTTTTACAAACGTCAGGGCTACGTGGAAATCGGCGAGGTCGCCATCGGGCCAGTCGTGGAGCATGTGTTCTTCCATGCCAATCCGCAGGCGGTGGATACCGCAACGGCCTAAACACTGATTTTTTGCCCATTGGCGCGCTCTATGAGTACCCCTGCCCGTGATAGCATCCGCGCCTATGAAGTTTCCAGGAAGATTTACCAGTGGTGTTGTCCTGCTGCTCAGCAGTTTTGCGGCGTTTGCCCAAAGCGAGCTGGTGGTCAAGGTCAAGCCGGCAAACAACGCCCTCAAGGCCAATGTGGAAGGCTATATCGGCAGCCTCGGCGATCGCGACGAGAAAGCGTTGTTGCGCTTCCAGCGTGGCGCGAAAGAGCAGGCCCTTAAAGCATCCCAGGCCTTGGGTTACTACCAGCCCATCATAGAAGCCGAGGTTAAACCCGGCGATCCGCCGCGCCTGGTATTGAGCATCGATCCCGGCGAACCGGTGCATCTGCGCAACGTCAATGTGCGTGTCGAAGGCCCGGCCGCCTCGCTCAAGGCTTTTCAAATCCCCGCCAGTGATGACCTGAAACCTGGCGCGGTGCTCAACCAGGGCAACTACGAAGATGCCAAGCGCATGATCCTGAACCGTGCCCTGCGCTACGGTTTTTTCAATGGCAAATTTACCCGGCACGAACTTTTGGTGGACCCTAAAGGCGGGTTTGCAGATATCAATCTGGTCTACGAAAGCGGGCCGCGTTACGTGCTCGGCAAAGTCAGTTTTACCGGCGATGCCCCCTTTGACCAAACCCTGCTGGATCGCCTGGTGCCCTTTAAGCCCGGCACTGCGTACGACTCTGAACTGGTCGCCGAACTCAATCAAAACCTGCAAAGCAGTGGCTACTTTGAAATCGTGCGGGTTGATGCCGCGCCAAGTACCGCCGTGGGGCAGGTGATCCCGGTCGATGTTGATCTGGAAACCCGCAAGCCGCGCACCATGACCCTGGGCCTGGGTTATTCGACCGACACCGGTGCCCGCGGTAAAGCCAGCTGGACGCGACACTGGGACAACCCGCGCGGCGACAGCTATGGCTTCGAATCTGAAATTTCCCAGCCCAAACAGAACGTCGGCGCCTGGTATGACATCCCGCTGGACCCGCCGCTGACCGACAAGCTGCGTTTTGCTGCCGGCTATCAAAACGAAGAAATTGCCAACACCGATACCCTGAGCAAGTTGCTCACGGTTGGCCCCGAGTGGCACAGCAAACTGGATAACGGCTGGACGCGCATTGTGTCGCTTAAATGGCAGCACGAAGAATATCGCCTGGGCGATGACTCGGGCCTCAGTACCTTGCTGATGCCGGGTGTCAGCTATTCGGTGTTGCGCAGCGATAACCGTATCGACCCCAGCCACGGCTACAGCGTGACCACGGACATGCAAGTGGCCAAGGAAGGGTTGTTGTCTGATACCAACCTGTTCCACGGCGATGTGAAATTCAAGGCCTTGACCACCTTGTGGGACAAGCACCGTTTCCTGGGCCGGATCCAGTTTGGCGGCAGCGCCACCAACGGCTACAAGTCGATCCCGCCGTCCTTGCGCTTTTTCGCCGGTGGCGACCAGAGCGTGCGTGGTTATGACTACCAGAGCCTGTCACCGAAAAACTCGGAAGGTGACCGTATCGGTGGGCGTTACATGCTGGCCGGCAGCCTCGAGTATCAATATCAGTTTGCTGAAAAATGGCGCTGGGCGACCTTTGTCGACCAGGGCAATGCATTCAACACGCTGGACTTTCCAAGCTTGAAAACCGGGGTCGGCGTGGGTATCCGCTGGATCTCGCCGGTCGGCCCGATACGTCTCGATCTGGCCCATGCGCTGGACGATGACGGCGGTGTTCGTTTGCACTTTTCCATGGGGCCAGAACTGTGATTCGTGGTTTGAAAATAGCGGGCCTGGTGGTGTTGACGTTAGTGCTGCTGGTGGTTGTCAGTGTGGGCATCATTCTGGGTACGCAAGCGGGCAGCCGTTGGGTGCTGGGGCAGGTGCCGGGCTTGCAGGTGGATAACTTTGCCGGGCGCCTGGGCGGCCAGTGGGGTGCCGATCACCTGTTGTGGGAGCAGGGCACCAGCCGGGTCGAGGTGAGCAAGCCGATCTTTGCCTGGTCACCCGAGTGCCTGACGCGCATGACCCTGTGCATCGATCAGTTGCAGGCCGATAAGGTCAGCCTGCAATTCCCCCCGGGAGAAGACAGCAGCAGTGGTCCGATCAGCCTGCCGGACCTGAAGTTGCCGCTGGCGATTGAAGTCGGGGTGGTGAAGGTTGGCAATGTGTTGTTCAACGGCATCGAGCAGCTCAAGGGCCTGCAAATGTCGGCGCAGTGGACCGCCAAGGGCTTGCAGATCGACTCGGTGAGTGTCGAGCGCGAAGACCTGAGCGTGGAGTTGTCCGGGCTGCTTCAGCCCAATGGCGACTGGCCGCTCACCTTGCAAGGCAATGTCAGCCTGCCCGCGCCGGGTGACAAACCCCTGGCGGTGGCGCTCAAGGTTGAGGGCAATCTGCGCACCACACTGAACCTTGTGGCCGATACCAGCGGTTACATCAATGCGCATCTGACGGGTGAGCTTCAGCCTCTGGCGGACAACCTTCCGGCACAGTTGAAAATAACCGCCGAGCCGTTCAAGGCCAGCCCCGACCTGCCGGACACTCTGCAACTCAATCAATTGCTGCTCACGGCCAAAGGTGACCTCAAAGACGGCTACGAGTTGAACGGCAGCGCCATATTGCCGGCTGAAAACGCCCCCGTGAGCCTGTTGCTCAAAGGGCGTGTGGATGCCAAGGGCGCGCAAATCGCAGCACTGGATCTGACGGCCAGCCCGCAGCAGCACTTGAAACTGTCCGGGCAGGTGGACTGGCACGAAGGGCTGAGTGCCGAGGCCAAAATCGACTGGCTGGAGTTCCCCTGGCACAACCTCTACCCGCTGATTGCCAAGCCTGATGTGGACCTGCGCACGTTCGCCGGTGAAGTGTCTTATCGCGATGGCAATTATCTGGGCAACTTCAAGGCGGATCTGGATGGTCCGGCCGGCAAGTTCAGCCTCAGCAGCCCGTTCAGTGGCGACCTGGGCAAGATTTTCCTGCCTGAACTCAAACTGGTTGCCGGGCAGGGCAAGGCCGAGGGGCATGCCAATGTACAGTTCGCCGACGGCGTGGCCTGGGACACGGCGCTGGACTTGAGTGCGCTCAACCCCGCGTACTGGGTCGCCGAATTGCCGGGTACCCTGGCAGGTCCCTTGCGCAGTAAAGGCTCATTCAAAAATGAGCGCCTTGAACTCAATGCCAACCTCGACCTGAAAGGCCGTTTGCGCGGCCTGCCGGCGGTGCTGCAAGCCAAGGCCGAAGGCGCGGGTGAAGCCTGGACGGTCAGTACGCTGGATATTCGCCTGGGGGACAACCGAATCAACGGTACCGCCAGTTTGCAGCAGCAACTCAAGGCTCAGCTTGATCTGAACATGCCGCGTCTGGGGCAACTGTGGCCAGAACTGCGCGGCCAGCTCAAGGGTCGGGTCGACCTGAGCGGGACGCTCAAGGCGCCGCAAGGCAAGGTCATGCTCAACGGCCAGCAGCTGGCGTTTGCCGACAATCACCTGCAAAGCCTGACGCTGGATGCCAGCCTGGATCGCAATCAGCGTGGCCAGCTGGACCTTAAGGGCAGCGGGATTCGAGCCGGTGACACTCAGTTGGGTGTATTGACCGCCAACGGCAGTGGCGATATCAAGCGCCAACAGCTCAAGTTGGCGTTGCAGGGGCCAATGCTGAACCTGGGCCTGGCGCTGGATGGCGGCCTGGATAAAGACAATTGGCGCGGGCGGTTGGTCAGTGGTGATATCAAGGCCGGCGGCCAGGCCTGGGTGCTGCAAAACCCGGCGCGGCTGGAGCGTCTGGCCGATGGCCGGCTCAACCTGGGGGCGCAGTGCTGGATCTCCGGTCCGGCCAGCCTGTGCAGCGAAGAGCAACGCCTGGTGCCTGATCCGAAACTGCGTTTACACCTCAAGCAGTTCCCCCTCGACAGCCTGGCGCAGTGGTTGCCCAAGGACTTCCAGTGGCAAGGTCAGCTCAATGCCGACCTGATGCTGGACCTGCCGGCCAGCGGGCCAAAAGGCCAGGTCGTGGTGGATGCCAGCGGCGGTACGTTACGCATCAAGGACAAAGGCCAATGGCTGGACTTCCCGTACCAGGCGTTCAAGTTGACCAGTAACCTGACGCCTAACCGGGTCGAGTCGCGGCTCGATTTCGATGGCGGCAGGCTGGGGCAACTGATGCTCTCGGCACGTATCAACCCGCTGCCCAAAAACAAACCGATTACCGGCGAGTTCCGTCTGGTGGGGCTGGATGTGTCGGTTATCCGGCCGTTTGCACCGATGGTGGAAAAACTCACGGGTCTGTTGAACGGCTCGGGCACGATCTCGGGCGGTTTGCTGGCGCCTCATGTCATGGGCAGCGTGGCGCTGACCGGTGGCGAAATTTCCGGACCGCAACTGCCGACCAACTTCGAGAACCTGCAACTGACAGCGCGCATCAACGGCGAAACGGCGCAACTTGCCGGTGGCTGGACCAGCGGTCCGCAAGGGCAGGGCAGTATCTCCGGCGACGTGGCATGGGGCCAGGCCATGGCCGTCAACGTGCTGGTCAAGGGCAACAACCTGCCGGTTACGGTCGAGCCTTACGCCAAGCTTGAAGTCGCGCCGGACCTGAAAATCTCCCTCAGCCCCGGCAACACTTTGTTGATCGCAGGCCGGGTGAACGTCCCCAAAGGTGAAATCGTGGTTCGCGAGTTGCCGCCCTCGACGGTCAAGGTGTCGGATGACACGGTGATCGTAGGGCAGCAGGCAGCGGATCAGGCGCCACCGATGGTGGTCGACATGGATATCACCGTGGTGGTGGGGCAAGAGCTGCTGACGTTCTCGGGCTTTGGCCTGAACGCCGATCTGGCGGGGCAGGTGCATATTGGCAACAACATGGACACCCGTGGCGAGTTGCGGCTGAACAACGGCCGCTACCGTGCCTATGGCCAGAGGCTGACCATCCGCAGGGCGCGGCTGTTGTTTGCGGGGCCGATTGCCCAGCCGTATCTGGACATTGAAGCGATTCGCCAGACCGACGATGTTATTGCCGGGATTCGTCTGACGGGCAGTGCCGAACAACCCACCACCCAAATCTTCTCGGAGCCTGCCATGAGCCAGGAGCAGGCGCTGTCCTACCTGATTCTGGGACGTCCGCTGACGGGTACCGGCGAAGATGAAAACCTGCTGGCGCAAGCTGCACTGGGCCTTGGGTTGATGGGCAGTTCGGGGGTCACCACCAGCTTGGCGAATCACTTGGGGATCAAGGATTTTGAGCTCGACACCGAAGGCAGCGGCAATGACACCGCAGTGGTGGCCAGTGGCAAGATCAACGAGCGCTTGAGTGTGCGTTACGGGGTTGGCGTGTTTGAACCTGCCAGCACCATTGCCTTGCGTTACAAGCTGAGCAAAAGGGTGTATGTCGAGGTGGCCAGCGGCGTGGCCAGCTCGCTGGATATCTTCTACAAGCGGGATTTCTGAACTGATGCCTGCCCGGAACCACTGTGGGATCGGGCTTGCTCGCGATCGCATCACCGCGCTCTGGCAGGTTGACCGCGTCGCCTGCATCGCAGGCAAGCCAGCGCCCACAGTAATCTCCCCTAGTCTGAAGGTAGGGGGGGCAGAATCAGCGATTAAGCTGCTTCAGATTTCCTGAGTAATGGAGGGTCCATGGACCGTTTCAACGCGATGCTGGTCTTTACCCGCATCGTTGAACTGGGTGGCTTTTCCAGGGCTGCCGACAGCCTGCAAATGCCGCGCGCATCGGTGACGGTGCTGATCAAGCAGCTGGAAGCTCATCTGGGTGTGCAATTGTTGCATCGCACCACGCGCCAGGTAAGTCCGACCCTGGACGGTGCGGCCTACTATCAGCGTTGCGTCAACTTGCTGGCTGATCTTGAAGAAGCCGAAGGGCTGTTCCGAAGCAGTCAGCCCAAGGGCACGCTGCGGGTCGAAATGCCTGCGGCGGTGGGGCGTCTGGTGGTGTTCCCGGCGTTGCAGGAGTTTACCCGGCGCTACCCGCTGATCGAACTGGAAATCGGCCTCAACGACCGTCCCGTGGACTTGATCCGCGAAGGGGTGGATTGCGTTATCCGTGGCGGGCTGACGATGGATGACTCGCTGGTGGCCCGGCCGCTGGTGCAGATGGACCAGATCACCTGCGCCAGCCCCGGCTATTTGCAGGTCCACGGGGTACCGCAATCGCTCGAAGACTTGAGCGGGCATCAGGTGGTGGAGTATGTCTCCAGCGTTTCGGGCAAGCGCTACGGGCTGGAGTTTCAGGTCGGCGACGAAGTGCGTCTGGTGGACTTGCCCAGGCAGGTCTCGGTCAACAGTGCAGAGGGGTATCTGGCGGCGTGTGTGGCGGGGTATGGCCTGGTGCAAACGCCGCATTACCATGCCGTGCAACTGGTGCGCGAAGGGCGGTTGCAAGAAGTGCTCAGTGAATGTCTGCCACCGCGTCTGGCGTTGACCGCCCTGTATCCGCCGCATCGGCAATTGTCCCCGCGTGTACGGGTATTTGTGGATTGGCTGGTGGACGTGTGTGCCCGGCCGGGCAGCGGCTTTCGACGTTAACCCGAGCCTGTGGGGCAGGCTCGGGCTGTTTTGTCAGCGGTGGTAATAACCTGAGCCACCATCATGGTGACGGTGACCGTCGTGCCATCCATGGCCTGGGAAAAACACGCATCCGCTCATGGCCAGGATGAGCATTAACGGAACCAGCCTGGTGATTCGACGCAACATGTCTAAATCCTCATGGTTAGAACCGGTGGCAGCTAAAAAGCTTCCCCGGCTGTAATATGAGACCCCGGATGTTTCAATTCATTTGCGTAAACCAAACATATTTGTTGAATTTGCGGTTTGCGTTTTCAGACTTACTTTCAGGAACAGGCTATGACCTCTTCGCAACGCTTGAAATACTCGATTTTGATTTCACTGGTCGTTCTGGGGATCATGTTCGGTCTTTCGTACATGCAAAACGCCGGCATGATCACCGAGAAAATGTTCCAGTACATCGCCATCGGCGTGGCAGTGGTTGTGGTGGTGATCAATGGCGTGATGCGCCGCAAGACCAAGATTTAAGCTTCGATCCTGCCGGTCAAAACGGCTTCAGCCTGCGGATGCAGGCTGTAGCTCTTGTCGCTGTTGAGCACCACCACCCCCTCGCTGCACAAGCGTTTGAGCACCTCGCGCACACTCAGGAATGACAGTGGAATATCCAGTGCCTGCAAGTGGCTGTGCATGCCGCGCACCCCGAGCCGGCGCTCATTTCCGGCCGCTGTCAGCAACGCGTCAATGACCTTGAGCCGCACCAGGCTGGTACGCAGCCCGAAGCATTTGAGCAGGTGACGGATCCGTTCGTTGCCGTGCAAGGGCGCCAGTGTTTCCAGCAACCCTGGATCGGGTTGAAAATTTGCGTCGCGATGCTGCTGGCTACCATCCGTTGGTATATGCGAGTTGTGCATGTAAAAAACTCCTTTTCAGAGCCCGATCAGGAAAAGAAAAAAATGCTCTTAGTTAACTAGACGAATGAGCGGCTTAAATCATGAACATTGGAATGTAGAAAATTTGTCGTAAATTCGTCTCGATTGCGTATGCACCCAGTGCAGGCGGGGGTTTTGAGCGTTTATGAATTTTTTTTAATCGACGTGGATTTCGCTGTCCGGGTGTGTTTCTGGCCGATTGCGGCGCCGGGCGGCTTGTCGTGAAAGCTGTGAATGCTAGAGGGTGGGGAGTGGGTTCAAAACGGGTTTTCCGTCCTGGCTGACGCTAAGGTAAACCGGCAACACTTTGGGCAGGGTGGTCACCAGGTGGGTGATTTCCCGGGTGTTGAATACACCACCGATCCGCAGCTTGCCGGTGGCGCTGTCGGCCAGGGAGAGGGGGGTGTCGAGGTAGCGGTTGATCAGGGGCAAGGCGTCGGCCAGGGACAGGTTGTCCAGCACCAGCTTGCCGTTGCGCCAGGCCAGATCCGGCGTGCTGGCCTGGATCTGGCTGATTTGCGCGGCGTTGTCGCCAGCCTTGTAGCGTGCCTGCATCCCCGGTTCCAGACGCAGACCGTCACCACTGAGGTTCGTGTTGCTGGTCACCAGCACCGAGCCTTCAAGCAGCGTGACCCGGACCTGGTCTTCGTACAGCCACACGTTGAACTGGGTACCGGTGACACGAACCCGTCCTTCTGCGGCCTGCACCAGGAACGGATGGGCCGTATCGTGACTCACCTTGAAAAACGCCTCACCCTTGCTCAGGGTCACCCGGCGCGCGTCCTTGTAGTTGCTGAAGGTCAGTTGCGTGCCCAGATTAAGCTCGACCTGGCTGCCATCGGGCAGGGTTACGGTCTTTGCGCTGGTACCGGCCTGGTAGCGCTCGTAAGCATTGGGGAGCCAGCCCAATTGCCAACCGCTGAAAGCGGCCACGGGGGCTGCGAGAAGGGTGATGGCCGCAGCCACGGCAAAACGCTGCCAGGGGCTGCGATGCCGTGCGGGGGGCAGGGCAATCACCTGAGCTTCGGCGGGCGCGGAGCGTGGCAGGTGGGTGCTGACATCCCAGATGTCCAGCACGGCTTCGTATTCGGACGCATGCAGGGGGTTGGCGTTTAGCCACTCAGCAAAAGCGTGACGTTCCCGGCGGGTGCAATCGGGCTCATGCAAGCGCATGCACCACTGAGCCGCCGCTTCGGTAATGGCATCGTATTCGGCTTCTGTGGGGCGTGTATCGCTCATGGGCTCTTCCCGGTTTTGTGCATTCTAACCCCGTGCCAGAGCTAACGAGAACATGAGCCATGTCAAAAGCATGTCATTTAGGCATATGGCCTGGATTTTCTCTGCTACGGTTGTCCCAGTCACATTGAGTACCAGATGCAACATCAATTAATGGAGTTAAGACAATGTTGAAGAAAACCTTTGCTGCTGTGATCACTACTGCTGCTTTGTTGAGTGCCGGTGCAGTAATGGCCAACCCTGTTGATCCAAACTGGGCGTTCTCCAAAGAGCTGGTTGAAGTTCTCAAGAACAAAAACGGCTACACCGTGATCAAGAAAATTGAAGCTCAGGACCCGGCTGCCGGCATCTGGAAAGCGGAAGGGATCAAAAAAGTCGATGGCCTTGAATACGAAATCATTTTCGATTCGACCGGCAAGGTTATTTCCGAGAAGAAAGACTGATTACGGTCGCCTGACACGAATCGTCCGCCAGGCGGTTCGCCCCGACCCTGATCGCCCGCAGCGACAGGGTCGGTTTTTTTAAACCTCGCCTTCACCACCGTTTTTGCGCCGCGCCAGCCATTGATCCCGGGTAATTTCCCACAGATCGCAGACAAATCTTCCGCTCACAAAGTCCTTCTCTTCGCTGCTTACCCTGTGCATGCCGGCCCGCTCGGAAATGCGTCGCGATCCGGTATTCGGTGCGGCTTTGGGCACCCTCATGCTCTCGCGATTCAGGGTCTGGAACCAGAAAGCGTCCACCGTCTCGCAGGCTTCGCTCATCAGGCCCTTGCCTTGATACTCGGGGGCCAGCCAGAAGCCCCTGTTGTTGTCGACGGCATCCATCAGGCTGATGCTGCCGATCAACTCGGCAGGTTGTGACAGCAGGCGAATCGTCCAGTGCCATTCTTTGCCCAGCGCGATGGCCGGTAACGCCACGTCACGCAGGAAGCTCAGCGCACCATCTGCCGGGTAGGGCCAGGGGACGACGGCATTCAGGTAACGCACGACTTCCCAATGGGCAAACCGTTCCTGGATCGCGGGCGCGTCGCCGAGCTGCAATGGTTGCAACATGAGACGCCGGGTGTGCAATGTCGGTGTAACGGGCATGGGCATGCTTCCTTGCAATGGATTTGAGCCGAGACTACCTCTCAATGCCACCCATTAAAAAGCCCCCGTAAAAACGGAGGCCGGTGCTGATCGTTGCGTCGGGGGGTGGTATTAGCCGTTGCTGCAACCATTGCCCATCACGCGGTACTCCAGAATATGACGCTGGCCCTGATGGTCTTCATAGGTCATCTGTGCCGGTACGACTTCGCACACATCGGCCGTTGGCGTCACGCTGATAACATTGGCAATGTCGAGGTCGGTGGCGTAAGTGTAATGTTCAACAGCCAGTTGCTGTGGTGCAACTGCAAGTTCGTCAGCGGCAGCCAGGGTTGAAAAACCAATCAATGCAAGAGCGATCAAAGACTTCATTATTAAAACCTTAAGCAATCACGAATCACTGACTTCAATTGCCGTGCCGGCGGGAGAAGTTGTTACGCTGTTGGAGGATATGGCGTAACACGAAGTACCGTGCCCTGTTTCAATGTTGCGGTGAGGGATGAACATAGAATACGCGCCGGGTGTTTTGATTAAAGTCAAAAGATCGCCAAGCAGTCTTGCCGGATCAGTAACAATCCCCCGGGGTTTTCTGGGCGCAATAAAAAGCCCCCTGAAAACAGGGGGCTCGGGGCCGTAGCCGCAGTTTGTCAGTGGGTGCTGCAACCGTCGCCCATTGCCTGGTACTCAAGGGTGTGGCGCTGACCCTGGGAGTCTTCATAGGTCATGGTCGCCGGTACGACTTCACATACGTCTGGAATAGTGGACAGGCTGATCACACGTGCAATGTCCAGTTTCGTACCATAGCTGTATTGTTCTGTCACAGGCTGTTGAACCGAAGAAGTTTCGCCTGCAACTGCCAGCGTTGCAAAGCCGGCAAGTACGAGTGCGATTAAATTTTTCATGGTGTGGCCTCTAAAGTAATCAAGAGTTAAAGCTGACTGACTTCATTTGCCGATGAGGCGGGAAGAAGTTACGACACATGTAAAAGTTATCAAGTGCGTACGAAGTACCGTGTATCAATGTCAACTCATGCGTGAAGCATGCGAGCAAGCTTACGCTGATCCATCAAAGCAAAAAGGCCTGATGGCAAAAGGCTCTATTACCGCTCGGGTAACAATGTGAGGGTGCTGTGGCTTTTTTCAAGTGCCCCGGCTGTCACCTTGCTGGCATACTCGCCTCTCTGATTCAGGAGTCAGTCACCCGCATGAATGTCGAGTCCCCCCTTAGTGCATATCAACAGGCCATCGAGCAGCTGGGTTTTGTCCATGACCCTGCCCAGTGGGTGGCGGTACAGGCGTTGCAGCGTTGCCATGAGGCATTGCACGGCGGTGCGCAGCCGGTCAACGGCGTGTATTTGTGGGGCCCGGTGGGCCGGGGTAAAACCTGGTTGATGGACCGGTTCTACCAAAGCCTGCGGGTGCCGGCCCGGCGTCAGCACTTTCATCATTTTATGCAGTGGGTGCATCAGCGCCTGTTTCAGCTGACCGGCACGGCAGACCCGCTCAAGGCATTGGCCAAAGGCCTGGCTGAGGAAGTGAAAGTGCTGTGCTTTGACGAACTGTTCGTCAATGACATCGCCGACGCGATCATTCTGGGGCGTTTGTTCCAGGTGATGTTCGACGAAGGCGTGGTGCTGGTCTGTACCTCTAACCAGCCCCCGCAAGACCTCTACGGCCACGGCTTCAACCGGGACCGCTTTGCGCCCGGGATCACGGCGATTCTCAAGCATATGGACGTAGTGCCGGTGCAAGGGGTTGAGGACCACCGGCTGCACCCCGGGATTGCTCATCAGCGCTATTGGGTGACCGTGCCGGGCCAGCCGGGCGCGATGGATACGGTGTTCAGGGACCTGACCCGGGGGCAGGCGGTGTCTGATCAGCCGATCAGCGTGGGTCATCGCTCGCTGAACGTGGTGCAGGCCAGTGATGCGGTGCTGTGGTGCAATTTTCATGAGCTGTGCGAGCAGCCGCTGGCGGCCACCGAGTTTATGGACATCTGCGACCGCTACAAGGTGATGTTGCTCAGCGATGTGCCTTGCCTGAGTGCCGAACAGCGTGAGGGCAAAATTGCCCGCGGCACGGAAGACGGGGCAGTGAAGGTCGAGGCGGGGGATCGGGAGCTGCCGCAGCTGTCCAGATACGATGACAGCGTGCGGCGTTTTATCGCCCTGATCGATGAATGCTACGACCGTAAAGTGCCGGTGTGCATCGAGGCTCAGGTGCCAATTGACCAGCTTTACACCAAAGGTTATCTGGAGTTCGCCTTTCGCCGGACCTTGAGCCGTCTGCAGGAAATGCAGCTGCAGCGGTTTGGTCTGCAATAACCCGTGATTTGGTTGAAACCCTGTAGATACTCTGTTCCCGGTCAAGCACTGGCGAAGTGTTTCTCGCTAAACGGCTTGGCCGGATCAAAGGCGTCCGAGGCGGCAGCCGGTCTGTTTGGTGTCGGGATCTGTGACGCCTCCAATCCGCTGTGGGAGCGAGCCTGCTCGCGAAGGCATCACTGGGGTTTGCCAGAAAGATCGCGTCGCCTGTTTCGCGAGCAGGCTCGCTCCCACATAAAAGGGTGTTGTTTCAAATCTGGTTATTGCCTTTGCTTTGGCTGTAGTCAGGGGATTGTAAAAACAACGCGAATGCCCCTATTCCAGTTGGCGTGTATGGCGGATATGTACTTGGTGGTTCTGTTGTTTTTGCAGCTGTTGAACAGCGTACATATCCATTCGATGCGCCACGGCTATCTACGGGTTTCGCCCTTACGGCGGCTCACTTTTGTCAAACAGCCGAGTGTCGGACCACCACAAAAATAAGCAAAAAGGCCTTGCCCCGGCGTACGGCCCTCGCTGCGCTCAGGTGTCCCTCGCGCAGGTACGCTCCGTGGGCACGCCGTGACGGGCCATCCTTGGCCCAACACGGCTCTCCCGGCATCCATGCCGGGAGGCCCACTGCGCAGAACCTCCACTCGGCCTCCCGAAGGGGCAGGTAGATCAAGAGCAGATCAAAAGCAAAGCAAAGCAATAGATTGCGCGATACACAAACCCTGTAGTCGCTGACTCGCCGAGTGAGGCTGCGCTTACAGGTTTTGGGGTGGCGGCAAGATCAATCCCACGCAGGCGCAACGCTTTGCGGGTTGGTCAGGCGGTGGCCGCGATCCAGCGCGGCGATCTGCGCCATATCCCCATCGGTGAGTGTCAGCTCGCAGGCCTTGAGATTGCTCTGAAGGTTGGCGCTTTTGGTGGAAGAGGGGATCGCCGAATAACCCAGCTGCATGGCCCAGGCCAGGGTCACTTGTGCCGGCGTGGCGTCATGGCGCTTGGCGATTTCGATAATCACCGGATCTTTCAGTACTTCACCGTAAGCCAGGGTCATGTACGAGGTGATATGGATGCCCTGGCTCTGTGCGAACTCCACCACTTTGCGGTTTTGCAGATACGGGTGCAGTTCGATCTGGTGGGTGGCGATATGTTCGGCGCCGACAGCGGCAATGGCTTCTTTCATCAGCGCGATGGTGAAGTTCGAGACGCCGATTTGTTTGGTCAGCCCCTGTTGTTTTGCCTCAAACAGCGCACCCATGAACTCTGCGACGGGTACTTCATTGCCCGGTGATGGCCAGTGAATCAGCGTCAGGTCCAGGTGGTCGGTACGCAGCTTTTTCAGGCTGTCCTTGAGGCTCGGGATCAACTGGTCTTTGGCAAAGTGGCTGACCCAGATTTTGCTGGTGAGAAACAGTGCATCGCGGGCCACGCCACTCTCGGCAATGGCCTGGCCAACGTCAGCTTCATTTTCATAGATCTGCGCGGTGTCGATTGCGCGGTAGCCCAGGTCCAGGGCGGTTTTGACAGAATCGATAACCACTTGGCCCTTGAGGCGGAAAGTACCGAGCCCGAATGCTGGAACTGTCATGGATAACTCCTTGGAGGTCGTAAGAATGAGGTTGAGTATCCTCGCCCTGATCTGTGGGAAAAACCGCTGGTCAAGCAAAGCACTCTTGACCTCAGGTCATGAATCACGGATCAGGCTTAGCCTTCAACGTTCCAGCCCTTAACCCGGGGCAACGGGCCTGAGGCGTCGCTCAGGTCAGTTTCTGTCCGTACAGTTGGGGGCGAAGATCGAGATGCCCAGGTCATTGCATGGGCGCTGCCCCATCAGATAGAACGCACCTTTGTAGTCGATCATGCAAGGCGAGGACAGATAGGTGCCTATGGTCTCGCCAACGTATTTACTCTCCCCGGGGGAGGGAACAAAACCCGTGAAGTAATTCCGGGTCGGCTTTCTGAGTGCGCTGTAGCACAGGCTGTTATTCCACGGGTGCAGGGCGGGTGAATCGAGGACTTCATAAAACGAAGACCGATAGATGGGCATCCATTGCCGGTTTTCAAATTTGAATACATGCAGCAAGTTGTCCATTCCGCAAACTGCAACATGAAGCTTTTCTCTGAATACGCAAAGAGACGGGCTGCCTTTAAAGTTTATTGCGGGCACGTGTGTTGTATTGTCCCAATTGGAGCCGGTGAGCGTCTTGTAGTAAAACTCGCCGTTGTAAGTGCCTTGCAGGGCTATATAGAGTTTGTTGTCGCAGGTGGTGACAGACGGTGCCGCAACCGTTAATACACCGGGCACCGTTGTAACCGCTGACCATTGATTGCGGGCGTAGGTAACGTAACGCAGGCGTTGATCACTGCCGGTATAGAAGCAATGCAGGCGCCCGTTATAGACCGTTACCGCGGGTGCAAGACCGGTCAGGCCGGGCAGGGAATGCTCTTGGCTGCTTTCCACGGCGATTTTATCGCCCCGGGTTTTGCCCATAATCAGGTAGCCCAGTTTGCGGGCGCCCTGTGCGTCTTTCTTGATGTAGAACGCGTATATCTTGTCCAGGTATTCAACCGCCGAAACCGCACTGCTAATCCCTGTTCCCTCAAGCGGTAACTGAAGTTCCCACCAGCGACACCGGGTACCCTCGACAGAGCGTGTTGTACGCGTACCTGTTTGATCTTCATCTTTTTCAATGTTCATTTAATACGCCCTTCTGCAAAGTGGTTTGCAGGTTGTTATTTGAATGATGTGCTTTAAGCGGCGACAGTGAGTGAAGTGCTACAGGCTTGTTTGCAAGCGAGAGCGATGAGAGTTTTTTGTGTGCGCCGGGTTATCAGGGAGATTAAGAATTGTTGTCGCACTGAGGTATTACATATATAGGCGGCTGGTAATCACCATCCTCCACCCAATGCCTTGTACAGCGCGATGCTGGCCTGCAGTCGTTCCATACGCAGTTGCACGTTCTGATCCTGGGCCTGGTACAGCGTGCTCTGGGTTTGCAGAACCGTGAGCAACACTTCAGCCCCGGCCTGGTAGCGGCTTTGAGCAATATCGAAGGCCAACTGCGCCTGCTTGAGTTCTTCGTCCTGCCATTGGCGTTGCTGGTCCAGGCCACTGGCGCTGTTGAGGGCTTTTTCGACGTCGGCGAAGGCGCTGATGATGCTGGCGCGGTAGGTTTGCAGCAGCTCTTGCTGGCGCGCCGTGGCTTTGTCGCGCGCTGCGCTGAGGCGGCCGTTGTTGAAGATCGGTGCGGCCAGCCCGGCGCTCAGGTTGTAGAACGGGCTGCGCAGGACATCGCTGAAACGGTCGGCGCCCGAGCCGAGGCTGGCGCTCAGGGTCAGGTTGGGCAGCATGGCGGCGCGGGCAACGCTGATGTCGGCCCGGGCGCCAGCCAGTCTGGCTTCGGCGCTGGCAATGTCCGGGCGGCGGCTGAGCAACTCGCTGGGCAGGCCGCTGCCAATTGTTGGCCAATGCAGCTGGGCGAAGGACGTCGCGTTGACTGCCAGTTGTTGGACGGGCTGGCCGAGCAGTACGGCGAGGGTGATTCGCGCGTCCCGGGCCTGCTGCTCAACCAGCGGCACTTGCCGTTGCTGGCTGGCCACCAGGCTTTTTTGTTGGGCCAGCTCCAGCGCCGTGGCAGAGCCCGCGTCATGGCGGACCTGCACCAGGTGCAGCACGTTTTGCGCATTGGTCAGGTTGAGCCTGGCAATGCGCAACTGTTCGTTGAGGGCCAGGATTTGCACGTAACTGCTGGCCACGCTGCTGAGCAGGGTCAGCTCAACCGTGTCGCGATCAAACTCGCTGGCCTTGAGTGCCTGGTCCGCACTGTCCCGGGCCGCGGCTTTGCCCCCCCAAAAGTCCACTTCGTAGCTGGCGCTCAGACGGGCGTCAAAGTAGTCCACCGCCTTGTTGTCATCGCGGGCATCCAGCTGGCTGTAACCTTTGCCGCGGAGCAATTTTTCGCGATTGCCACTGCCGGCAAATTGCACTTCGGGCAGTACCGACGCCCCGGCGATCACCGCCGTGGCCCGGGCTTGCTGCACCCGTGCCATCGCGCCAGCCAGGTCGTAACTGCCGAGCCGTGCCTGGGCAATCAGGCGTTCCAGGTCGGGGCTGCCAAAGTGTGACCACCATTGCCGGTTGTCCACTGGCGTAGTCAGTGAATGGGGCGATTGCCAGGCCGCAGGTGCCAGCACGTCGTGATTGTCGGGGGGCAGGGAGTGGCTGCAGGCACCCAGCAGCAGGCACACGGACAACAGGCTCAAGGACGGCTTCATCAATAGATCATTCACTGGTAAGGGCCGTGACCGGGTCGAGCCGGGCAGCTTTGCGGGCCGGCATAAAGCCGAAAATAACGCCGGTCACCAGCGCACAACCGAAGGCGCCAAGCACGGCGCCCCATGAAAACGCCACGGCCACATCCCACAGCAGCAGGACGCCGCCGCCGATAAAAGCCAGGGTGATGCCGGCCACACCGCCGACCAGCGAGAGCATCAGGGCCTCGGTCAGGAACTGGCGCAGGATGTCGCGCTGGCGGGCGCCGGTGGCCATGCGGATACCGATCTCGCGGGTGCGCTCGCGCACGGTCATCAGCATGATGTTCATCACCCCGATACCGCCCACCAGCAGAGAGATGGCAGCAATCGAACCGAGCATCAGCGACAGGGTGTTACGGGTTTTGGCTTCGGCCTGGATCATGGCCGCGTTGTTGGTGATTTCGAAATCACGCTGGCCGTGGTGCAGCTTGAGCATCAGTTGCTCGATGGCTTTTTCGGTTTGATGGACCTTGCTCGCGTCCAGTGCGGCGATCACCACGTACTCCGGGTTGTGGCTGGCGAACAGACGCACGCTGGCAGCGGAGTAGGGCACCACGATCCGGGTGTCACTGTCCGAGTCGCCGGAGCTGGCGCCTTTTTCCGCCAGCACGCCAACGACGCGAAAAGGCACGTTCTCCAGCAGGATGTACTGGCCAATGGGGTTGGGTACATCCTTGAGCACTTTGTCGCGCACCTTTTTGCCGATCACCGCCACGGCGGCTGCGGTGTTTTCATCGGCCTGGGTAAAGAAGCTGCCCTGGACCACGGGCCAGTTGAAAATCGCCGGAAAGTCGATGCCGTTGCCGCCGGTGTACAGGGTGTGGTCGACGTTGCCGTAGCGCACGCCGATTTCGGCGCCATTGATGGGCATGATCATTTTCACCTGGGGCAAGGTCGACAGGGCGGCCACGTCATTGAGGGTGACAATGCCCAGGGGCGCCCTGGGCCTGGGCGACATGCCACTGAGGTAAATGATGTTGGACCCAAAGGCGCCCATTTCGGCCATCACCTGGCGCTTGCTGCCTTCGCCGACGGCCAGCATCACCACCACCGAGGCCACGCCGATGACAATGCCGAGCAAGGTCAGGGCGGTGCGCAAGCGGTTGATCCACATCACCCGCCAGGCGGCGTGAACGGCGTCGGCCAGCTCGCCTTTCCAGGCGCCACGGGCTTCGCTGCCTTCATTCAGGCGCTGGCGCAGATCAATGGCCTGCAGGGCTTGGGGGTTGTCGTTCACGGCGGCAGGCTGGTCGCTGGCACTGTCGCTGATGACCTCGCCGTCGCGCACTTCGATGATCCGGTTGGCCCGCGCCGCGACTTCGCGGTCGTGGGTAATCAGGATCACCACGTGGCCCTGGCTCGCCAGTTCGTCGAGCAGGGCCATGACTTCGGCGCCGCTATGGCTGTCGAGGGCGCCGGTGGGTTCGTCGGCGAGGATGATGTGCCCGCCGTTCATCAGGGCGCGGGCGATGGACACCCGCTGTTGCTGGCCGCCGGACAGCTGGTGCGGGCGGTTGGCGGTGCGTTCGGCCAGGCCCAGGCGCTCCAGCAGGGCCGCGGCGCGGGCATGGCGTTCCGCGGCGGGGGTGCCGGCATAGATGGCCGGCATTTCGACGTTTTCCTGGGCCGAGGCCGAGGGAATCAGATGGTAACCCTGGAATACAAAGCCAAAGGCTTCGCGGCGCAACCAGGCCAGCTCGTCGCTGTCGAGGTGGGCCACGTCTTCCCCGGCAAACAGGTAGCGCCCCGACGTCGGGCGGTCGAGGCAGCCGAGGATGTTCATCAGGGTCGACTTGCCCGAACCCGAGGCGCCGACAATGGCCACGAACTCCCCGGCATGGATCGACAGGCTGATGCCCTTGAGCACGTGAACTTCAGGGGTGTCGATACCGCCGTAGACCTTGCGGATGTCCTGCAGGTCGATCAGGGGAGTGGGCATTCAGCCTCCGTTGCCGGTGGCGGGGCCGATCAGCAGGTGATCGCCTTCGTTCAGGCCCTCGAGGATCTCTACCCGTAAACGGTCGCTGATCCCGGTACGGATCCGGCGGGGTTCGATCTTGCCGTTTTTTGCCACGACATGGGCGCTCTGGCGGTCACCTTCGGTGCTGCCCTGCAGGGCCACAATCGGCGCCAGCAACACGTCGCGGGCCTGACCTGCGACGAAAAATACCTGGGTGGTCATCTCGGGCATCAAGGCCTGATCGGTGTTGTCGACATCCAGCAGCACGGTGTACAGCACCACGCGGGCGCTGCCGCTTTTGCTCGCAGGGCTGCCGCCGCCCTGGCTGGCTTCGTTGAGGGGTTTTGGCGGGACGGGCAGGACCTGGCGCACGGTGCTGTTCCAGCGCCGGTTGCCACCGCTCAGGGTGGTGAACCAGGCCTGCATGCCGGGTTTGACATGGCCAATATCGGCTTCCGACACCTCAGCCCAGACCGTCATCGGTGAGAGCCTGGCGATACGCAGGATCAGCGGTGTTTGCTGTTGGGCATTGAGGGTCTGGCCTTCGCGGGCGTCCAGTGCCACCACGGTGCCGGACATCGGCGCATAGATGCGGGTGTAACCCAGTTCGGCCTCGTCACTGCGCAAACTGGCCCGGGCCTCGCGGATCCGGGCCTGGAACATGTCGATCCGGGCCCGGGTGGTGCGCACTTCAGCCTGTGCTGCTTGCACGTCTTCGTCGCGGGTGGCTCCGCCTTTGGCCAGGTGTTGCTGGCGCTGGAATTTCTGTTTTGCCAGATCGTGCAGGGCGCGTTGCTCTTGCAACTGGGCCTGGAGGTTTTCAATGGCGAAGCGGCTGGCATCGAGTTTGGCGGTCTGGGTGGAGGGGTCGATTTCGACCAGCAGCTGGCCTTCCTTGATTTCAGCACCGGCCTCGACATGGATCTTGTGGATTTGCCCCGAGGCTTGCGCGCCAACGTCGACGTACTGGCGCGGTTGCAAGGTGCCGAGTGCGGTCACGCTGCTTTCAATATCACCCCGGGTGACGGGTACGGTGTCATACGCGTCCCGCCCTGGCACAAGAAATGGCCAGGCTGCCAGGGCCGTGACCAGCAATAAACACAGGGTGATCAGCAGCACACGGCGGGTCTGTCGAGGGCGTTTCATGCAGGGTTCCGGCCAATGAAAATCGGCCCGTCGTCATGCTGTTGAGCGCAATGCCCAGAGCAAACGCTGTCGTCAGGACGACAGACACGGGGAGCTGTTGAGTAAACGAGCGGTTTGGCGAGGGATTTAGGCGTTGGCGGATGCGTCTGTTACTGGATATTTCTATGGCGTTTAAGCACCCGGGGTTTAAATCTATATGAGAATTACTATAAATTACATCTGCACAAGTGCCATCATCATGCCGCTGTCCCATTAGATCTGTTTCTGCGCTCATGGAGTGTTGCCGCTGCTGCTGCGGCCAGGAGTCCTGTTGGAAAACTACTATCGCGAACTGATGGGCTTTTTGAGCGCCAGGCTAGGCAATGCCCAGGCGGCTGAAGATGTGGTGCATGACGCGTATGTGCGGGTGCTGGAGCGTACCGCAGATGAGCCGATCGAGCAGCCCCGGGCATTTTTGTACCGCACGGCACTTAACCTGGTGATCGACGGCCACCGGCGCAACACCTTGCGTCAGGTCGAGCCCCTGGAAGTGCTGGACACCGAGGAGCGTTTTTTCAGCCCCTCGCCGCAGGTGTTGATGGACCAGGGCCAGCGCCTGGACATGATCCAGCGGGCACTCGCCGAACTGCCGGCGGCGTGCCGCGAGTGCTTTTTACTGCGCAAGCTCGATGGTTTGTCCCACCTTGAAATTGCCGAGCGCCTCGGGGTGTCCCGCAGCGTGGTCGAAAAGCACATCGTCAACGCCATGAAGCACTGCCGGATCCGGATCCGACAGTGGGACAACGCCTGAAGCGGGGCGAAATCGTCCTTGTCTGAACCGATCCTGAAGAAGTTTCTGATTCATCGGATGGAAAACTTCTTACGGTTTACTCTCTAAAACGTCGGGCGTAAGCTGCCGGCGTTTTCATCAAGAGCGCAGATCTTCAGTGGGTACCAGTTCGAGCGACAGTCGTCGGCCAGTTCTTGAGAACGGCCTATTCTCGGCAAGTTAGCGCGCAGATTTCCCTGCCGTTTCTTGCTGACCAGCAGGAAGCGGCGTCTTGACCGGGTCAGCTCTGACCTGAATCGTGAAGCCCCCTCTTCGACACTGACATGTGTGCGATCCCGGCCGTTTGCGGCGGATTGCAACACAGCGCATGCGCACGCCTTGCCTTTGTGGCTCCGGGCCGCGCACGAGCGTGCCTGCTGCGGGTGAGCACCGGCGGTACAGGAGCAGCATCATGAAACTCACCCTGAAAGAATTTTTCGCAGGCTTTCTGCGTACCCGTCACATTGGCCGGCACTTTCGGCGCCTGGCGTTGCTCGACAGCCTGAGGGACAGCACGGTCAGCCGCGAAGTCCCGCCTTCACTGGCACAGACCCTGGTGGCTGCCGCCAACAGCGACAGCGCAGTTCTGATCGATAACCTCGGCACGCACACAGACGGTCTGAGTGAGGCCGAAGTCGACGTGCTGCGCGAGCGACACGGGCTTAATGAGGTCGAGCACGAACAGCCGCTCAGCCGCTGGGTGCACCTGTGGCATTGCTACAAAAACCCGTTCAACTTGTTGTTGACCTTGCTCGCCGGCGTCTCGCTGGCGACCGATGATATTCAGGCCGCGGTGGTGATCAGCACCATGGTGGTGCTGTCGACGCTGCTGCGTTTTTGGCAAGAGGTCAAGTCCAACAAGGCGGCTGACGCGCTCAAGGAGATGGTGAGTAACACCGCTACCGTGATGCGTCGCGATTTCAGCGCCGATGCATCGCCGATGTTCGGCAAGTTCTATAGCGCGGCGCGGCAAATCAGAGGCGCGCAGCGTATTGAACTGGCGATCAAGCTGTTGGTGCCGGGTGACTTGATCGTGTTGTCGGCGGGCGACATGATCCCGGCGGACTGCCGGGTGCTGAGCGCCAAGGACCTGTTTGTCAGCCAGGCGGCCATGACGGGCGAGTCGATGCCGGTCGAGAAGTTTGCGCGCCAGTTTGACAGTCAGACCAGCAACCCGCTGGAGCTGGACAACATTGTGTTCATGGGGACCAACGTGGTGTCCGGTGCTGCCACGGCCGTGGTGCTGACCACGGGCAACAACACCTATTTTGGGGCGCTGGCGCAACGGGTTGGCGCCACGGATCGCGGTGCGACTTCGTTTCAGGCCGGGGTCAACAAAGTCAGTTGGCTGCTGATCCGTTTCATGTTTGTCATGGCGCCGCTGGTGCTGTTTATCAATGGATTTACCAAGGGCGACTGGACCGAAGCCCTGCTGTTCGCACTGTCGGTGGCGGTGGGGCTGACCCCGGAAATGCTGCCGATGATCGTGACCTCGACCCTGGCCAAAGGCGCGGTGTTTTTGTCGCGTAAAAAAGTCATCGTCAAACGTCTGGACGCGATCCAGAACTTTGGTGCGATGGATGTGCTGTGCACCGACAAAACGGGCACGCTGACCCAGGACAAGATATTTCTGGCCCGGCACGTGGATGTCTGGGGGCAGGAGTCCGATGATGTGCTGGAGATGGCTTACCTCAACAGCTACTACCAGACCGGGCTGAAAAACCTGCTGGACGTGGCGGTGCTGGAGCACGTTGAGGTTCACCGTGAACTGAACGTGGGTACGGCCTTCAGCAAGATCGATGAAATCCCCTTCGACTTTACCCGCCGGCGCATGTCAGTGGTGGTGGCCGAGCAGGATCAACCCCATCTGCTGATCTGCAAGGGGGCTGTCGAAGAAGTGCTGTCAGTGTGCAAAACCGTACGCCATGGCGAGCAGCAAGAAGCCCTGAGCGCCGAACTGCTGGCGCGTATCCGCCAGGTGACCGCCGAGTTCAACGAAGAAGGTTTGCGGGTTGTGGCCGTGGCTGCGCGGTCAATGACTGCAGGACGCGACACTTACAGCCTGGCTGACGAGCAGGAACTGACGTTGATTGGCTATGTGGCTTTCCTGGACCCTCCCAAGGAAAGCACCGCACCCGCACTCAAAGCCTTGGCCGAGCACGGGGTCGCAGTAAAAGTTCTTACGGGCGATAACGAATTGGTTACGGCCAAAATCTGCCGGGAGGTGGGCCTGGAGCAGCAGGGTTTGCTGATGGGCAATGACATTGAGCGTATGAGCGATGCCGATCTGGCGGTGGCTGTGGAAACCACCAACGTGTTCGCCAGGCTCACGCCGACGCACAAGGAGCGCATCGTGCGCCTGCTCAAGGCCAACGGCCACGTGGTGGGCTTTATGGGCGACGGGATCAACGATGCCCCGGCATTGCGCACGGCGGATATCGGGATTTCGGTGGACAGTGCGGTGGACATCGCCAAGGAGGCGGCCGATATCATCCTGCTGGAAAAAAGCCTGATGGTGCTGGAGGAGGGCGTCCTGGAGGGGCGCCGCACCTTCGCCAACATGCTCAAGTACATCAAGATGACGGCCAGCTCGAACTTCGGCAATGTGTTCTCGGTGCTGGTCGCCAGTGCGTTTATTCCGTTTTTGCCGATGCTGCCGATGCATCTGCTGGTGCAGAACCTGCTGTATGACGTGTCACAAATTGCAATCCCGTTCGACAACGTCGATGAGGAAATGCTGAAAAAACCGCAGCGTTGGCAGCCGGCTGATGTAGGGCGCTTCATGTTGTTTTTTGGGCCCATCAGCTCGATTTTCGACATCCTGACGTTTGGCCTGATGTGGTACGTGTTCCAAGCCAACACACCCGAACACCAGACCCTGTTCCAGTCGGGGTGGTTCGTGGTCGGGCTGCTGACGCAAACCCTGATCGTGCACATGATCCGAACCCCGAAAATCCCGTTCCTGCAAAGCCGTGCGGCCATGCCATTGATGGTGATGACAGGGCTGATCATGGCGGTCGGTATCTTCCTGCCAATGGGCCCGTTGGCCGGCTACTTCAAGTTGCAGGCGTTACCGGCGCTGTACTTTGTGTTCTTGCCAATGATCTTGCTGGCGTACATGGCACTGACCCAGGCGGTGAAAGGCTTTTATATTCGCAAGTTTGGCTGGCAATAACGTTCTCACCTTTATACAGCGCTGATGAAGGCTGCGATTTTTTGATGTTTGCCTCTGCCCGGGCAGGCCATGAAAATCGTAGCTCCAGACTCTTTTGTTCATAAAGCCACTGCACCGATTTAAATGTCGAGCCTAATACATTGCGCTTTTAGCCTGTGTAAAAGCGAATAAATTATATTTGTATTTGGATCAGCGGTTTAGGACTAATCCTACAAGTTAGATGGCGAATTCCCTTCTCTCATGTCGTATCTGATTGGCGATCATCCGCGCCTCGATTTCTAACGGGTATCGGTATGTTTCGTTCAAATAATGTAGTGCGTGGATATGTGATCGGTAGGAGATATCCTATACTTTCAGTGCTACACATTAGATCGTTTCTGTCGGTCTTATGCCGACCATCTCTAGTCAAAACGATATGTTTGCGCCTGATCCACGCTGATACTCGGCTTTCTGGCAGAGGATTAAATGTATGAAAGTGTTGATTGCAGACGATCATTCACTCATTCGCTCAGCAATGAAAATACTGCTGGAGAATCAAGGGTATGAGGTGGTGGCAGAGGCGACTAACGGCGCCGATGCTGTTCAGTTGGCGCGTTTGCATCAGGTGGACTTGATGGTCCTGGATATCACCATGCCTGGCCTCGATGGTCTGGAGGTGCTCAACCGGATCAGGGCCTCAGGGCTGAACACCCGTATTCTGGTGTTGACCTCCCAATCCCCCCTGTTTTATTCACAGCGTTGCATGAAGGCCGGTGCGGCGGGGTTTATCACCAAGAGCCAGGACCTCACGGAGTTGTTGAGGGCGATCAAAGTCATCATGGACGGTTACACATTCTTTCCGTATCTGGCGGCCAGTTCTGTGCGTAACAGTGACTCAACCATGAGCGACATAGAGTTGATTCAGCAACTGTCGGCCCGTGAGTTGTACATTTTGCAACAGCTGGCGCGCGGCTTGAGCAATAAAAAAATTGCTGAAGACATGATCCTGAGCAGTAAAACCATCAGCACTTACAAAGCGCGGTTGATAGAGAAGTTGAATATAAAATCGGTCGTTTACTTGGCAGATTTTGCCAAGCGCAATGATTTGATCTAATTGAAAACGCTCTTATGCCTGGGCCACATCGGACTGCTACTGGTCCTGGGCCAGCCCATTGCCGCAGCTGATCAGTCGGTACAGACGCTACGCCTGTTGGGGCGTTCGAGTGTCGAGGCGTACAGCGTTGTGCTGGCGCCATCGGACTGGCAATGGCTCAAGCATCACCGGCCCTTGCGCCTGGGCATTTCGGCTCCCGACTATGGGCCCTTCGATCTGGCCGTCAATGGTCAGGACTTTGAAGGGCTGACGGCCGATTACGCGCAGCTGCTATCGGAGTTGCTGGACGTCGGTATCGAGGTCAGACGTTATCCTTCCCGGCCTCAAGCGATAGAAGCGCTCAAGACAGGCGAGCTGGATTTGCTGAGCAGTTCCAACGGTTTTGAAGCCCAAGACCCCGCGCTGGTGCTAAGCCTGCCCTATGCCGAGGATTCGCCTGCACTGGTCACCCGCAGCAGTAACAAGGAGCGTCCGCCGGTTGATCTGGCCGGGCTGCGGGTGGCAATGCTTGATCACTATTTACCACCGCAAAAGGTCAAGGACTTCTACCCCAAGGCCACTTTGCAACTGTACCCCTCAACCCTCACGGCGATCGGCGCCGTGGCGTTTGGCCAGGCCGATGTTTATCTGGGGGACTTTATAAGTGCCAATTACCTGATCCACAAAAACTACTTGAACAACGTGCAACTGGCCGAGTTTTCAAGGCTGGAGGACAACCCGTTCTCGTTTGCCTTGCGCGGCGATGACACCCGATTACTGCGCGTGGTCAATGCCGCATTGGCAGTGATTCCGCCCAGTGCCCGCATGACGATCCTGCGGCGCTGGAGCTCGGACGGGCCGCAGATCAATAACCCGTGGCGCTTCAACCCCAACCCCAGTGAAAAGCGCTGGCTGGCTGAGCATTCGCAATTAAAGGTAGCGGTCAGCGATCAGTTGCTACCGCTGTCGTTTTTTGATGAGGAGGGCACGTTCAAAGGTCTGGCTGCCGATGTTCTAGCCAATATGACGGCGCGTACCGGCATTAAGTTTGAAGCGGTGCGGGCGCATTCGCTAGCAGGGGTGGTCCGGCTGGTCGAGACGGGCAAGGCTGATGTAGTGGGCACTATCACGGCCGGTGCCGCCCAAAACAATCGTTTGCGTTTTACCCGACCCTATCTAACAACCCCATTTGTGCTGGTCACCCGTGTGGGTGCCGAGTATGCCGAAACACTGGACGAGATGGCGGGGCAGCGCGTGGCATTGATGCGTGGCAGTGCCTTGCGCGACTTTATCCTGCGTGGCTACCCCGGCATTGAGGTTCTGGAGGTTGAGAGCCCGGCGGTGGCCATGAGTATGGTGGTTGAGGGCAAGGCCGATGCCATGATCGGAACGCTGGTCAGTGCGCGTTATCTAATCTCGCGGCGTTTCAACCATCAGTTGCATATCACCAGTACGGTGGGCACGCAGCCGGAGCAAGTTGGATTTGCCACTACCCGCGATGACCCACTGATGGGCGCGGTTCTGGACAAGGCCTTGCTCAGTATCACCCCGGGGGAAATGAGTGAGTTGACCAGTCGCTGGCGCACGGAGGCGCCGGCAACTGAAAGCTACTGGTTGCGCAATCGTGCCGCGATTGTTCAGGGGTTCGCCATCGCGGCGGCTTTGCTGTTGGTGGCGCTGGCATGGATTATCTATTTGCGCCGGGTCATGGCCAGGCGTCAGCAATTGATGGACGAGTTGCAAGTCGCCAAGCAAAGCGCCGATGAAGCCAACCGGACGAAAACCACGTTCCTGGCAACCATGAGCCACGAAATCCGCACGCCAATGAATGCGGTGATCGGCATGCTTGAGCTGGCCATGAAAAAAGCCGATCAAGGCGTCATGGATCGCTTTGCCATTGAAGTGGCGTCGGTGTCTGCCCGGGAGCTGCTCGATCTGATCGGCGATATTCTGGATATCGCGCGCATTGAGTCCGGCCATTTGTCCCTGAGCCCCAAACGCTCCAATATCAAGTCCCTGATAGAGGCCGTGGCGCGCATGTTTGACGGTCTGGCCCGGCAGAAGCATTTGAGCCTGGTGTGTGAGCTGAGCCCTGAGGCAGATGTCGATGTTTTGATCGATCCGATCCGTTTTAAACAGATCGTTTCCAACCTGTTGAGTAATGCCATCAAGTTCACCCGCAAGGGCGAAGTGCGGCTGATATTGAGGATGTTGCCCGGTCACGATGCGCAGCCTGTAACGATCTGCTTGTGCGTGGAGGACACGGGCGTGGGGATTTCTGAAGAAGACCAGCGGCGCTTGTTCAGCCCATTTGTCCAGGCCAGCAACAACACTCAATCGGCACGCACGGGGTCGGGTTTAGGGTTGGTGATCAGCCGTGAACTGTGCGAAATGATGGGGGGGCAATTGCACCTGAGCAGCGTGGAGGGGATCGGTACCCGGGTCGAGGTCGTGATGGTGGTGCCGCTGCTTGAGCCTGAAGAGCAGGTGGCCGATGCCGAGGAGCAAGCCCCGGCCAGCACCCGCTCGCTGAATGTGCTGGTGGTGGATGACTACCCGGCTAACCGGATGTTACTGGCCCAGCAACTGAGTTTTCTGGGGCACCGCGTAACAGACGCTGAAAACGGGGCCTTGGGCCTGGCGGCGTGGCGGCAGGGGAGTTTCGACGTGCTGATCACGGATTGCACCATGCCGGTCATGAACGGCTATGAGCTGGCGCGTGCGGTACGGTCCGAGGAGGCTGCGCTGGCCCGGGTGCCGTGCCGGATTTTCGGTTTTACCGCCAACGCACAACCGGAAGAAGTAGAGCGTTGCCGAGAGGCCGGAATGGATCGGTGCCTGTTCAAACCCATCAGCTTGAAGGACTTGAGTGCCTGCCTGGCGTCGGGTCTGGCGCAGATTGCCACACCAGGAGTTGGCGATAAACTTGACGGGCAGGTGGACGAGATTGATCTGACGTATCTCAAGCAATTGAGTCAGGGCGATGACCTGCTGGTTCACAAGCTGCTCGCTGAGCTGTCGAGCAGTAATCGCCAGGATCTCGCCACCCTGATTGAACTGTTTGTTAAGGATGACTTCGAGGGCCTGGCTGCTTTGGCGCATGGCGTCAAAGGGGGGGGGCGGCTTGTTCAGGCTAAAACAATGATTGAGTGTTGCGAGCAATTGGAGGCGGTATGCCGCACGGGTGAGCCAGAACATCTTGCCGCCGCTGTTGATGCCCTGCACAGCAGTATGGAGCAGCTGGGCGACGAATTGGACCGTTACGCTCAAGCCAATGAGTGACATGAATGATGAGGCCAGAATGCCAACTAAATCATTACGAATATTGATTGCCGATGCTGATCCGGAACAGGCCCTGCATATAGAACGCACGCTGAATATTCTGGGCTATTACCGGATCGCGCCCTTGTACAACCCTGAGGCATTGGTGAGCCTGGGCAATGCACGCACTGCCGAATATGACGTGCTGCTGATCAACCAGGAGATGGCGGGAGTGGGCATCGCGGAAGAAGACGGGTTCCGCAGGGATAACTCGCAGTTCCGCCATGTACTGTTTTATGCCGATGCCGACAGTTTCGTGAATCAGCTTTCGGGGCTGATGCAGGCGCTGGATACATCGCCCCGGCCTTGATGCGGGACTTGTCTGCATTGCCTGGCCCACGCTAATGTCCGGTGCTGTCAAAAGCAGACACTAATGGCCTGATTCGTCGAGGGATACGCGTAATGTCGCAAGTTGTGGTAGTGCAAGCAGACTATTCAAACCCGGTTCATGCCCAGGCGTTGAGGGACGTATTGAACCATTACGCCAATGACCCCATGGGCGGTGGTGAAGCGTTGTCGCCGCACGTGCTGGAGCAGTTGCCGGCAGAGCTGGCCAAGCGGCCCCACGCATTCAGCGTGCTGGCGTTCGTCGACGGCGAGGCGGCAGGTCTGGTGAACTGTTTTGAGGGGTTTTCGACCTTTGCCGGCAAGCCTCTGGTCAACGTCCATGACGTGTCAGTGTCGGGGGCGTTTCGCGGCCTTGGCCTGAGCCAGCAAATGCTGCTCAAGGTTGAAGAAATTGCCCGTGAGCGTGGCTGCTGCAAGATCACCCTGGAAGTGCTTGAGGGCAACCCGGTGGCTCAGGGCTCCTACCGCAAGTTCGGTTTCAGCGAAGGGCAGCTCGACCCGGCCTACGGGCGCATGCTGTTCTGGAACAAATACCTGTAGGAACTGCAAATCCCACAGTGTCTGTGTCGTACACACATCCCAAACACGACATTCAGCGCTGTGGGAGCCGGGCTTGCCCGCAATGGCATCAGCGAGGTCTTCCCGATAAACCGATTTTTCAGCATCGCAGGCAAGCCAGCTCCCACAGGGTTCGTGTCGTACACAAATCCCAAACACGACATTAAACCGGATAAAGCCCCGGTTTAGAGCACCCACTCCAGGCCAACACTCACCGTGCGCGGTTCGCCCCAGAACACGCCGTTATAGAAACCGACGTTTTCGTAGTACTTCTGATCGAGCAGGTTCTTGACGTTCAGATTGGCCGAAACATGCTCGTCGAATTTGTAGCGGGCCATCAGGTCGACCAGGGTGTAGGACTTTTGGGTGATGTCTTCTTTGAAGGTGATCGGGTTGCCCTTTGCATCTTTTTCGCCGGTAGGGCGATTGGCCGCGCGATAGATATCGCTTTGCCAATTGACGGCAGCGCCCACGGTCATGGCGTTCCACTCGCCGGGCAGGCGATAGGTGCTGGAGATCTTGAGCAGATTCAGCGGCGACGCAGTATTCATGCGCTGGCCTGCAGCGTTGCGCGAATGGGTGTAGGTGTAGCCGGCGACCATGTTCCAGTCACGCATGACCTCACCGGCCAGTTCGACCTCAAAGCCATTGATTTTGTTGCCCTTGCCACCGGATTTGTAATATTGCTCGCCTTTGGGGCCACGTGGCACTGAATCGTCGATTTCCGGTACGTTGTCCTGTTTGCTCCAGAACACGGCTGTCGACAGGTTGAGGCGCTCTTGCAGGAAGCTGCCCTTCAACCCCAGCTCATAATTACTGCCCACCACCGGCTCAAGATACGCAGCGCCAGCATCCTTGTTGGTTGTAGGTTTGAAGATGTCGGTGTAGCTCGCGTAGGCCGTCAATTCGTCGGTGAAGTCATACAGCAGGCCAGCGTAAGGCGTGATGATGTCGTTTTGTGTTTGGGACACTTTCGTGTGTTTGAGGGCGCCCGGGTTTTGCGTATCGAACACGGTTTCGGCGTTGGAGCTTTTCCAGCTGCCATAGCGGGTGCCGAGCACGGCATGCCACTCATCTGTGAGGTTGAAGCGTGTGGCCAGGTAGCCGGACTTTTGCTTGACGATGTTTTGGCTGTTTTCAATGCCGGTATTCAGGTCCTGGTACTTGGGAATCGAGCCCATGTCCTGCCAGTTTGGAATCGTGTCGTAGGTATCCGGGTTGAGGTTGATCATCAAGGGCGAAGTGTTGTCGTTCTTGGCCTGGCCGTAACCCAGCATCAACTCGTGGTCACGCCCGAACAGGGGGTAAGTGCCCGAGATATTGACGTCGATGGCGGTCATTTTCTCTTCGCCGATGAAGTGGCTGCTAAAGGCCGACATACCCGTGCCATCGGCATTGGGGAAGCCGCCCCCTGCGTAATAGACCTTGCCTTCGGCATCACTGGTGCGATGGGTGTAGGCCGCTTTCAGATGCCAGTCACTGGACAGTTGCTGGTCCAGGGTGGCGAAGGCGGTTTTGTCCTTCATCGGCCATGAGCTCCAGGACGTGGCGAGGTTGGTCGAACGGCCAAAATCGGCTTTGTCGCCAGTGCCGGTCCAGTAGGGCGTGGTCCCCCAGGACGAACCTTTTACCTGTTTGTCCTGGTAGTCGTAACCCACGGCCAGGACGGTGGTGTCGGTCAAGTCGGCTTCCAGGATGCCGTAGGCCACTTCACGTTTGAGGGCGTAGTTATCGCGAAACGACTTGCTGTCGCGATAGGCCAGCACGGTGCGCCCGCGCAAACGACCGTCGAAGGCGAGCGGGCCGCCTACATCGACATAACTGTAATAGTCATCGTAACTGCCGCCCGAGGCGCCGGCTTTGGCCTGCAACTCGCGGGTCGGGCGCTTGCGGATCATGTTGATGGTGCCCGACGGATCGCCCGCGCCGGTGGTCAATCCGGTGGCGCCACGCACAACTTCAATGCGGTCGTAGATGATGGTGTCGGCATCAGTTTTCATAAAACTGAAAGTGTTGAGCATCCCGTCAATCTGGAAATTGGAGATGGTGTAGCCCCGGGACGAGTAACTGACCCGGTCCGAGTCGTTGTGCTGCACCACTATGCCCGTGGTATGGCGCATGGCCTCGGTCAGGGTGTTGAGGTTGAAGTCGTCCATTTCCTGGCGGGTGACGACCGAAATCGACTGCGGGGTCTCGCGAATGCTCAGGTTGAGTTTGGTCGCGGTGCTGGTCGAGCCCGTGGTGTAGGAACCGGTATGTTCTGTGGTCGCACCCAGGCCCTGGGCGGTGATGCTGGTACTGCCCAGCTCCAGTGAGGGGGAAGTCTTTTCGGCGTCTTCCTGCTCGGTGTCAGCCAGCAATTGCGGGCTGATGGCGCTGCTGATAAGACCGAGGGTCAGGGTCATGGAACGGGTGATTGGCGCGAACATCGCTGCCGACTCCTTGTCGTTGTTATGAAGTTGTCTAGTGCTTCAAACGAACGGCAAGGAGGGGAGTTAAGGCGAACAGGAATTATTTACTGTTTGTGTGTCGAAAACAGGCGGGGCGCTCATGGCGCCCCGCGGGTGCTTTACTGGTTGGCCACATTCCCCTGGATGGGGGCTTTTGGCTTGAGCAGGCTGAAGTCGATCAGGGCCTTTTGCGGGCGTGAGTAAGGATCGCCAATCAATTGCGGGCGGGCGACAAACTGGTCACTGACCAGGCTCTTCTTGTCGTCCAGTTCGTCGGCACTCAAGCCTGCCAGGTCAGTCCAGGTATGGATGAACTGCGAGCTGCTGTAAGGGCGGCTTAAGTCGCTGGCGAAGTTCCAGGCATGGCTTTCACGCCATTTTGGCGAGGCCCAGGCCATGAACGGAATGGTGTACATCGGTGCTGTCGGTTTGGCTTCGTTACGGCCAAGGGTCGAGTGGCCGACCGAGTCGAAGACGTCTTCGCCGTGGTCGGACAGGTACAGCAGGAAGCCGTTGGGGTCGGTCTTGGCGAAGTCTTTGATCAGGCTCGACACCACAAAGTCGTTATACAAAACGGCGTTGTCATAGCTGTTGTACGTCGGTACCTGATCATCGGTCAGCCCGGCCGGCACGCCGTTGCGGTCGACAAACTTGTCGAAGGTCGGCGGGTAGCGGTACTGGTAGCTCATGTGGGTGCCGAGCAGGTGAATCACGATCAGCTTGCGCGGGGCGCTGTCGGCCAGGATCTTGTTGAACGGCTCAATCACGTCGCCGTCGTACTGGCGGGCGTTCTGGTTGCGGTTGTTGTTGAGGTAGACCTGCTCATCAGCCTGCTCCGAGAACGTAGTGAGCATGGTGTTGCGCTTGGTCATGGTCTGCTGGTTGGTCACCCAGAAGGTTTTGTAACCGGCTTGCTTCATCACGCTGACCAGTGACGGGGTGCTGAGGTACAGGTCAGGGTTTTCTTCGTCAGCAAAGGTCAGCACTTGTTGCAGAGCTTCGATGGTGTAAGGGCGCGGTGTCACGACGTTGTCGAAAATCGCCAGTTGGTCACGCAATTTATCGAGGTTGGGCGTGGTCTCGCGCGGGTAGCCATAGAGGCTCATGCGCTGGCGGTTGGTGGACTCGCCAATGACCAGCACCAGCGTCGTGGGCTTGCCGGCTTCATTGTCCTTGAGGTTGGTCAGGGGCGGGATTTTGCTGGCGCTGGCGAGCATGCCTTGCATATTGTCCAGCTGTTCCAGGTAGCGGCGATAAGCTACAACCATCTGCCATGGCACGGCGGGTTCTACGCGGCTTTCAAAGCTTTCCATGGCATTGGCGAAGTTGTCGTGCTTGATCGTCTGTTTGATCAGCGGATAACCGATAACAGCCACCAGCAAGCCGATGGCAATGGCCCAGGCTTGCACGCGGGGCAAGTACACAGGGCGCAGACGGGTCCAGAGGAACACGGCGAAAGCGGTATGCGCCAGGAATGCCAGAACCATCCACCAGGCAAAGTACTGGGTCATGTATTCGCCCGCTTCAGAGATGTTCGACTCGAACATGATGAAGATGACGCTTTGCGAGAATTCTTGTTGGTAGATAAAGAAGTAGCCAAGGCTGGCCATGGAGCAGGCCCACAGCATGACGCCGATAACAGCGGCCATTACGCGGGTGTGCTTGGGAAACATCAGCATCGGGGCCAGCCAGATGGCGCTCATTACAAAGGCCTGGCGAAACCCTGAAAATCCGGAGGTGCCCGTCAGCTGGATCAGCAGTTGGGTGATGCCGGAAAAGTACCAAAAGAACAGGAACAGCCAGCCCAGGCCCGCCCAGTCGAAACCCTTCGCAGATGTGTTACTGCGTTTAAACATCCCCATACAGCGCTCCAGCCTGATAACTACTTGAATGGTTAGTGCCGTGTAGCCCGGCACAACACATGAGGACCGCCTCAATAAAGAGCAGTCACAAAGTGTTTAAGTATCGCGAAGTGCATGTGAAAACTTTGTCGCAAATGACGGCCCGGGAAGGCACTTCGCAGTTGCGCGGGGGTGGGTTGCTGTGCTTGAGGGGGTTCAATGGCGCTGTCATGGGCCTCAATGGCCATAACTTTTGGGTTCTTTAGCCCTTCGTCCGTCTGTTGAGTGTATTGAATCGGGAATCTGGCCTTCAGCTTGTGCGAAACTATGCACCATGAGTCAGGACTAATCTTGGCCGGGCACCTTGAGCAATGCTGCACTAAGGTGCTGTACACCTATTTATTTGTCGTTGGGAGCAACAGTACATGCAGTTGGGAATTATTGGGTTGGGCCGTATGGGCGGGAACATCGCACGGCGTCTGATGCTCAATGGGCATACAACCGTGGTTTTTGACCGCAATACCGACTTTGTCAGTGCTCTGGAACAGGAAGGCGCCACAGGCGTTGCCGATTTGCCAGCGCTGGTCGCAGGCCTGGCCAAACCCCGCGCTGTATGGGTGATGCTGCCTTCCGGTGCGCCGACCGAAGACACCATCGAGACCTTGAGCCAGCTGCTGGACGCCGATGACATCATCATTGATGGCGGCAACACCTTCTACAAAGATGACATTCGTCGTTCGCAGTCGCTGGCCGAAAAGGGCATTCAGTACGTTGACGTCGGTACATCGGGTGGCGTGTGGGGCCTGGAACGCGGTTACTGCATGATGATTGGCGGTGACACCGCAGTGGTTAAACACCTTGACCCGCTGTTCGCTGCTCTGGCACCGGGCATGGGTGATATCCCGCGCACCAAGGACCGTGTTTCGGACGATGATCGCGCTGAGCGTGGTTACATCCATGCCGGCCCTGCGGGCGCAGGGCATTTCGTCAAGATGGTGCATAACGGCATTGAGTACGGCCTGATGCAGGCTTACGCCGAAGGCTTCAATCTGATGAAGATGAAAGGTGGCGAGAACTTGCCGCAAGAGCAGCGTTTTGACCTGAACCTGGGTGATATCGCCGAAGTATGGCGCCGTGGCAGCGTGGTTTCGTCCTGGCTGCTGGACTTGACCGCCGATGCACTGGCCACTGATGAGCCGTTGAACGGCTACTCGGGTGCCGTGGCGGACAGCGGTGAAGGTCGCTGGACCATCGAAGCCGCCATGGAGCAATCGACACCGGTACCTGTGTTATCGCAGGCCTTGTTTGCCCGCTACAGTTCACGCCAGCAAAGCCTCTATGGCGACAAATTGTTGTCGGCCATGCGCTTTGGTTTCGGCGGCCACGTGGAGACGCCTAAAAAATGACCGACCTGTCCAGTAAACCTGACGCCAAACCGGCACCGCCCACCACACTGTTTTTGTTTGGTGCCCACGGTGACCTGGTCAAGCGCTTGCTCATGCCCGCGCTGTACAACTTGAGTCGTGACGGTTTGCTGGACGATGGCCTGCGCATTGTGGGCGTTGACCACAATGCGATCAGTGATGAAGGTTTTGCCAAAAAGCTGGAGGACTTCATCCGTACTGAAGCCGCCAGCAAAGTGGATCATCCTGAAGGGCAGGGCTTGAATGCCGATTTATGGGCCTCGCTGGCCAGGAACATCAGCTACGTGCAGGGCGACTTTCTGGATGACAGCACCTATGAGGCGCTGGAACAGAAAATCATCGCCAGTGGCACCGGCAATGCGGTGTTCTACCTGGCCACTGCGCCACGCTTTTTTAGCGAAGTAGTGCAGCGGCTGGGCGCCAGCGGGTTGCTCAAAGAAACCCCGCAAGCGTTTCGGCGGGTAGTCATTGAAAAACCTTTTGGCTCTGACGTGCAAACAGCGCAAGCATTGAATGCGTGCCTGCTCGATGTCATGAGCGAGAAGCAGATCTACCGGATTGACCATTACCTGGGCAAGGAAACCGTCCAGAACATCCTGGTCAGCCGTTTCTCCAACGGGCTTTTCGAAGCTTTCTGGAACAATCACTACATTGATCATGTGCAGATCACGGCGGCAGAAACCGTCGGGGTCGAGACACGTGGCAGTTTTTACGAACATACCGGCGCCTTGCGCGATATGTTGCCGAACCATTTGTTTCAACTGCTGGCGATGGTGGCGATGGAGCCACCCGCAGCCTTTGGGGCGGATGCGGTGCGCGGTGAAAAGGCCAAGGTCATTGGCGCGATTCGCCCGTGGTCAGAAGCAGATGCGCTGAAAAATTCGGTACGCGGGCAGTACACCCAGGGTGAGTCCGGTGGCAAGCCGGTCGTGGGGTATCGCGAAGAAAACAACGTGGCAGCCGACAGCAACACCGAGACCTTTGTGGCGCTCAAGGTGATGATCGACAACTGGCGCTGGGTGGGTGTGCCGTTTTACCTGCGCACCGGCAAGCGCATGAGTGCGCGCGACACGGAAATCGCAATCTGCTTCAAGCCCGCGCCTTATGCGCAGTTTCGCGATACCGATGTTGAGCGGTTGCAGCCCAACTATTTGCGCATCCAGATCCAGCCCAACGAAGGCATGTGGTTTGACCTGCAGGCCAAACGCCCGGGGCCGGGTTTGCAAATGGCCAATATCGCGCTGGGGTTTGCGTACAAGGACTTCTTCGAAATGCAGCCCTCTACAGGCTACGAGACGTTGATTTACGACTGCCTGACCGGTGATCAGACCTTGTTCCAGCGCGCTGACAATATTGAAAACGGCTGGCGTGGCGTGCAGCCTTTTCTGGATGCATGGCGCGAACATACCGATGTGCAGCCGTACAAAGCCGGAGAAGATGGCCCGCAGGCGGCCAAAGAACTGCTGGCTCGCGATGGTCGCGTCTGGCTCGACATAGGATGAGTGACGTGAAGCAAGACTCCATTCAACTGGTGCTGTGTGACATGGATGGCACCTTGCTATTGCCTGATCATACCCTCAGCACCCGAAATCTGGCGGCGGTCAAAGCGCTGCAAGCGGCGGGCATTTACTTCACGCTGGCTTCCGGGCGCCCGCCACGGGCCATGCGCGGGATCATCGAGCAGTTGGGCATTGAGTTGCCTGTAGCCGGATTCAATGGCGGGCTGCTGGTGAATGCGGATGGCGAGTATCTGCAATCGCACCACGTGCCGCATGAGGCCGTGATCAAAACACTGGCCCTGCTGGCTGAGCATGAGGTTGAAGTCTGGCTGTTTGTGGATGATCAATGGCTGGTGCGCGATCCTTCGGGCGAGATGGTGCCCAGAGAGCAGCACGGTCTGGGGTATGCGCCGCAAGTGGTTGAGAGCTTTGAGCCCTATCTGCACCAGGTGCACAAGATCGTAGCCACCTGCCTCAATGCGCCGTTGTTGATGGAACTGGAGCAGCGCCTGCAGCCCTTGTTGAGCGGGCTTGCCGTAGCCAGTCGCTCCCAGGCCTGTTACCTGGACATCACCGCCCTTAAAGCCAATAAAGGCGATGCACTCGTGACCCTGGCCGATTTTTTGAACGTGCCCTTGTCCCGCACGGCAGCCATTGGTGATGGCGGGAATGATCCTGCCATGTTCCACCGGGCCGGGCTGTCGATTGCCATGGGTCAGGCCCCGGAAGAAATTCGCAAGCAGGCCATGCACGTCACCGCCAGCAATGTCGAAGACGGCGTCGCGCAGACGATCGAGCGCTTTATTCTCTAGGTCATTTTGTCCGTATTTTGGCGTAATCACGGCCTGCCTGGGGCCTGCAAGGCTTGTTATAGTCCGCCGCTCATTGACCGGCGACGGCGCCCACAAAGGATTCAGGTTATGTCCGACTACCAGGCTTTTCAGGTTGAGTTAAAAGACAGCATCGCTCACGTCCAGATCAACCGGCCTGAAAAGGTCAATGCAATGAACGCGGTGTTCTGGACCGAGATCATCGAGATCTTCCAGTGGATCGACGAAACCGATGCGGTGCGGGTCGTGGTGCTCAGTGGTGCTGGCAAGCACTTTTCGGCCGGTATCGACCTGATGCTCCTGGCCTCGGTGGCCAATGAGATGGGCAAGGATGTGGGGCGCAATGCCCGCTTGCTGCGGCGTAAAATCCTGCAGATGCAGGCCTCGTTCAATGCCGTCGATCAGTGCAGCAAACCGGTACTGGCGGCCATTCAGGGGTACTGCCTGGGCGGGGCGATCGACCTGATCGCGGCCTGCGACATGCGCTATGCCGCCGAGGACGCGCAGTTCTCGATCAAGGAAATCGACATGGGCATGGCAGCCGACGTGGGTACACTGCAACGTCTGCCGCGCATCATCGGTGATGGCATGCTTCGTGAGCTGGCCTATACCGGCCGGATGGTGGCCGCTGATGAGGCGCGCACTATCGGCCTGGTGAACCGGGTCTACAGTGATAAACAGGCCTTGCTTGACGGGGTTATGGCAATCGCCCGCGAAATCGCCAGCAAATCCCCCATCGCCATCGCAGGGACCAAGCAGATGATCGGCTATATGCGCGACCACCGCGTGGATGACGGCCTGGATTATGTCGCGACGTGGAATGCGGCCATGCTTCAGTCCAACGACTTGCGGGTAGCGATGACGGCGCATATGACCAAGCAAAAACCCGAGTTTCTGGATTGACGTCTTTGTAACCTGAACAAGGATCTTTTAATGACACCGCGTTGGATCACGGCAGTACTGGATACAGATCTACCTGGCGGCTGGGCCGTGGCGCGCGGCCCTGACGGGTTTTTGATCGACGGCAATGGCCCGCTGTTTCCCCGGGAGTGGCTCAAGCGTCAAGACCTGTCGGTGCTGGCCGAACATGGCATCGGTCACCTGGACGGCGAGCCGGTGTACCTGCTGGAACTGGACCGGGCGGCGCACGTCGAGGGTTGCCACTGGCAGGGCCTGCGCGCATTCATGCTGGGTGATGATCACACGCTGTACAAAGTGCTGGGCTATGCCGCGCAAATCGGCACCTGGGCTCGCGAGCATCGTTTTTGTGGCAGTTGCGGGCAGGGCATGACGCAGGTCCCGAGGGAGCGTGCGATGTATTGCGCAGCTTGCGGCTTGCGCAGTTACCCGCGTATTTCACCGAGCATGATCGTCCTGATTACCCGGGGCGATGAAGTGCTGCTGGCGCGTTCGCCACGCTTTGTACCGGGGGTTTACAGCACTTTGGCGGGGTTCGCCGAGCCGGGCGAGTCGGCTGAGGACTGTCTGATTCGCGAAGTGCGCGAAGAGGTGCAGGTGGAGGTCAGGAACATCCAGTATGTGGGCAGCCAATGCTGGCCGTTTCCACACTCCATGATGCTGGGCTTTCATGCCGAATACGCGGGGGGCGAAATCGTGCCCCAGGCTGACGAGATAGAAGATGCGCAGTGGTTCAATGTGCACCGTCTACCGCCGTTGCCGGCGTCGCGCTCGATTGCGCGCTATCTCATCGACTTGTATGTGGCCAGGCGTTTAGGCCGCGCCGAACCAGTGCTGCCAGGCTAGGCGCACGGTCAATCCCAGTACCACGGTGATAAATACCGGGCGGATGAATTTGGCTCCGCCGCTGATTGCGCTGCGGGCGCCAAAGAAAGCACCGACCATGACTGCAAAACCCATGGTCAGGCCGATTACCCAGTCCACGTGCCCGGAAAATATGAACACCGACAGTGCCGCAATGTTGCTGACGAAGTTCATGCTGCGGGCCACGCCACTGGCTTTTACCAGATCGATCGGATACATCAGCATGCTGCTGACGGTCCAGAATGCACCGGTTCCCGGGCCGGCCACGCCGTCATAGAAACCCAGGCCCAGACCTTGTGGCAGTTGCCATTTCTTCTTGATCGGCGCGTCGTTGTCGATGGGGGTTTTGGGGGTGCCGCCAAACAGCAGGTAGATCCCGCAGCCAAAGACAATCACCGGCAGCATTTTGTTGAGCCATTCTGCGGGCATGTAATGGGCAACCGTTGCGCCGATCAGACTACCTGCGAGGGTGCCAAAAATGGCCAGCTTCCATTCGCGCGGGTGGAACAGTTTGCGTCGGTAAAAGGTCAGGCTCGCTGTGGCTGCGCCAAACGTCGAGCTGAGCTTGTTGGTCCCCAGCACCAGATGTGGCGGCAAGCCTGCGGTGAGCAGGGCAGGGGTGGTGAGCAAGCCGCCGCCGCCGGCAATGGCGTCGATAAAGCCGGCAACAAAGGCAACGGCCGCCAGAATGGCGAGGGTGGTCAAATCTACGCTGAGTTCAAAAGGCATGGGATCGACTTAATTCGGCAGGACGTACAGCGCAGGCGCGCGGGAAGGGCGTCATCTTACCGGTATCGGTGAACAGCGGCGATAGGCCTTTAGTGCCTGATCAATGTTCGGCGGGTTGCCCAACCGACGATAACGGTCGTCGGGCAATTGCAAGGTTATCAATAGGCGAGGGCGTCGGCTTCAGTTTGGCGGGGGTTGACCAAAAGTGCGCCGAGTTTGATCAGGCGGGTGCGTGTGACGTTGCGGCTCAGCCCCAGCAGTTTGGCCGTGTGCACCTGGTTTTGATGACAGAATTCATACGCCGCGCGTAGCAGGGCGTCTTCAACGGTTTCATGCAGGGTACCGGGCTCTTCTTCGAACAGCTGTCTGAATGCGCGTTGCAATAAATCCTGGCTGGTGTGTGCCGCGGGTTGTTGTGTCAGGCAGTCCTGGCGCCTGCTGCGTGACTGGGACAAGCGCAGGTCTTGCACGGTGATGGTCTGATTGCGGCACAGCAGCAGGCTGTGATGCACGACGTTCTCAAGTTCTCGGATATTGCCCTGCCAGGGGTGATGGATGAGTACCTGCTCGGCACACTCGCTCAGTGCTGTCGGGCCGTGTTGCAACCGTTGGCGGTAGGTTTTAAGGAAGTGCCTGGCCAGCGGCAGAATATCCCCCGGGCGTTCACGCAGCGGGAGCAGTGCGAGGCTGACGACATTCAGGCGGTAAAACAGATCCTCGCGGAAATGACCTGCATCGATGGCCCGCTCCAGATTGACGTTGGTGGCGGCCAGCACGCGCACGTTTATCGGTGTACTTTTGCGTGAGCCGAGCCTCACGACCTCTTGCTCTTGCAATACGCGCAGCAGTTTCACCTGGATGGTCAGCGGCAAGTCGCCAATTTCATCCAGAAACAACGTGCCGCCATCGGCCTCCTCAAACCAGCCGGCTTTTGTCGTCAGCGCGCCTGTAAATGCTCCCTTTTCATGGCCAAACAGTTCGGCTTCGACCAGTGACTCGGCAAATGCCCCGCAGTTGACGGCCACGAATGGCCGCTGGTGGCGGTGGCTGAGCTGGTGAATGTGTCGGGCGACCAGTTCTTTGCCAGTGCCGGTTTCGCCAATGATCAGCACGCTGGCATCGCTGGGTGCTATTTGCTGCAAGTGTGCCAGCAAGGCCTGGGACGCAGGGTCTTCAAATACCTGAGCCGTGGCCCGGATGGACGTGGCCAGTGCCGGGGTGGCAGGTAAAGTTAATAGCTGCATGGATGCCTCCTTTTGACAGGGGCTCTGCCCACAAAAGGAAAGCCGAAGGCAGCTTTATAAAGTTATTTTGATATTCCGTAAACTAACCTAATTCCATATTTATATATCGATATCGCATATAGGACTTGCGCCATTACCTGTTTTTAGCGCTTTATAAGCGTCTGCTTTGTGGAAGGTCTGAATTTGGGAATTCCCCTACGACTTTTCTAATGGGTGTACCTTTTTTCACCTGACTCAATCAGTTATTTCTAATGGCCGCATTTTCACGCGGCTTCACTCTTCCGGTATCAAGCATTGTCTGCTGCCGGAACGCGCTCAGTGAGTTTGAACAATGAACAAGCGACCTCTTTATTTCGATTACGCGGCCACCACACCTGTGGACGCTCGTGTTATTCAGGTGATGGTCGATTGCCTGGGCTTTGAAGGCAACTTTGGTAATCCGGCCTCGGGCTCCCATGTGTTCGGACAGCAGGCCCGGCACGCGGTAGAGCTGGCCCGTGAACAGGTAGCCCGGTTGATCAATGCCAGCCCCGATCAGATTATCTGGACCTCGGGCGCGACCGAGTCCAATAACCTGGCGCTTAAAGGTGTGGCCCAGGCCAGCGGCCAGTCCCGCGGGCATATCATCACCAGTCAGATCGAGCACAAGGCCGTGCTGGATACCGCGCGCTTTTTGCAACAGTCAGGTTTTGAAGTGACGTATTTGGCACCCGGTACCGACGGGCTCGTCAGCGCAGAACAGGTCGCAAATGCACTGCGTGAGGACACGCTGCTGGTATCGCTGATGCTGGTCAACAATGAGCTCGGGACGGTCAATGACATTCCGGGCATTGGCCGTCGGGTTCGGGAGCACGGTGCGTTGTTCCACGTTGATGCGGCGCAGGGTGCGGGCAAGCTTGCCATCGACCTGGGCGAGTGGGCGGTAGATCTGATGTCGTTCTCGGGGCACAAGATCTATGGTCCAAAGGGGATCGGTGCCTTGTACGTCGGGCCACGTGCACAGGACCGGCTGCAGGCGCAGATTCATGGTGGTGGCCATGAGTCCGGTCTGCGTTCCGGGACCCTGGCAACTCATCAAATTGCAGGCATGGGCGCTGCCTTTGCGGTGGCCAATGAATCATTTGATCTGGAACTGGCGCATATAGAAGCCTTGCGTCAGCGTTTGCTTGAGCAACTGGCCGATGTGCCGGGGCTGCAGTGCAATGGTTGTCCGACGCATCGAATTCCCCATACCTTGAGCCTGACCTTCAGCGAGGGTCACTTCAACAGCGCTGCGTTGAGTGCTGTGTTGGCGTACTCCGCGACGTCTGCCTGCAATTCGGCCAGCAATGCGCCGTCCCATGTGCTGCTGGCACTGGGGCATGATGCTGGCAAGGCGAGCCGTACGATCCGCTTGAGTCTTGGCCGTTTCACCCGCGAGCAGGATATAGATGTTGCAGTAAAAGCGATCAAGGCTGCTGTCGCTGCGCCTGCACCGTTTTGGGCGGTTGCCCAACCTTAGTCGCTGATCCATCATCATTGGCAACGAATAATAACTATCCGTGGTTCGCAGGAGACACAATGAGTACTCAGTCGTTGAATTCGGGATCGGTTGTACAGCGTTTGGCGCGTACCCGGGAGTTGATGAGCCAGAGCGGTATCCATGCGTTGCTGGTACCTTCGGCCGACCCCCATCTTTCGGAGTACTTGCCCGCGTACTGGCAGGGGCGTCAATGGCTGTCGGGCTTTCATGGTTCTGTCGGCACCTTGATCGTGACGCCGACCTTTGCCGGGCTCTGGGCTGACAGCCGCTACTGGGAACAGGCCGCCAAGGAACTTAAAGGCAGCAGCATTGAACTGGTCAAGTTGCTGCCTGGCCAGCCCGGCCCTCTGGAGTGGCTGGCTGAACAGGTGCCTGAAGGTGCAACGGTTTCGGTTGATGGCGCAGTGCTCGCGCTGGGTTCGGCACGAACACTCGAAAGCAAACTCAAGGAGCGCGGTGCGGTTTTGCGGACCGACATTGATCTGCTAAGCCAGGTTTGGGAGGATCGCCCTGCGCTCCCGGTGCAGCCGGTTTATGAGCACTTGCCGCCGCAAGCGACAGTCAGCCGGGTGGAGAAACTGGCGAAGTTGCGCGAAACACTTCTGCATCGCAAGGCCGACGCCCATTTCATTGCCACTCTGGATGACATCGCCTGGTTGTTTAACCTGCGTGGTTCGGATGTTTCCTTTAACCCGGTATTCGTTTCGTTTGCACTGATCGAGTGCGGCAAGGCCACCCTGTTTCTGGATCTGGGCAAAGTCAGTGACGAACTGCGCGGGATACTTGAGCGTGAGGGCGTGGCCCTGCGTGATTACGCCGAGATCAATGCGGCGCTGGCGTCTTTGCCGGCATCAACCCGCTTGCTGGTGGATCCTGCGCGAGTGACCTGCGGGCTGCTCAGTCATCTGAAACCTGAAGTGAAGCTGGTTGAAGGCTTGAACCCGACTACCCTGGCCAAGTCGCAAAAGAGCCTTGATGACGCGTTCCATATCCGTCAGGCCATGGAGCAGGATGGCGCTGCCCTCTGTGAGTTCTTTGCTTGGCTGGAAGTTGCCCTTGGGCGTGAGGTCGTGACCGAACTGACGATTGACGAGCAACTGTCCGCTGCCCGTGCCCGCCGCCCGGACTTTGTATCGCTGAGCTTTAATACCATTGCCGCTTTCAATGCTAATGGCGCAATGCCTCATTATCATGCAACCGAGCAAGAGCATGCAGTGATTGAAGGCGACGGCTTGCTGTTGATCGACTCCGGTGGCCAGTACCTGAGGGGCACAACCGATATCACGCGCATGGTGCCTGTCGGCACGCCCACCCGCGAGCAAAAACACGACTGCACCCGCGTGCTTAAAGGTGTGATTGCCTTGTCCAGGGCTCAATTCCCGAAAGGAATCCTGTCACCTCTGCTGGACTCGATTGCAAGGGCGCCGATTTGGGCCGAGAGCGTCGACTACGGGCATGGGACAGGGCATGGCGTCGGTTATTTTCTGAATGTGCATGAAGGGCCTCAGGTTATTGCCTATCAAGCTGCGGCTGCACCGCACACGGCTATGCAACCGGGGATGATTACCTCGATTGAGCCCGGGACATATCGTCCGGGTCGCTGGGGGGTACGAATTGAGAACCTGGTATTGAATCGTGAGGCGGGGACTTCGGAGTTCGGAACCTTCCTGAAGTTTGAAACCCTGACACTGTGCCCGATTGATACGCGCTGCCTGGAGCCTTCATTGCTGACGCATGAGGAGCTGGAATGGTTTGATGAGTATCACCTGCAGGTTCGCGAGCGTTTGAGTCCGCTGCTTGAAGGTGCTGCACTTGAGTGGTTGCTGGCGCGCACGACACCACTGTCCATAGCAGCCTGATATCCATGGCATGCGGTCGCCTGGCCGACCGCATGCCATGAAGTGGCTACTTGCAGATGACGATCATGCTGCGGCTGGTATAGCCGGCAGGATTCAAGCCAAACGGGTAATCCCCGGGCTCTTCGGTAGCATCACCCGATTTGGCAACCACACGGTAGCCCTTGCTTCCACAGGACTTGGCGGCTTCGGCGTAGCACTTGTTCCACGATGAGGACAATCCAGAGCAATTGATATGCAAGCCTCGCTTGCCATGTTTGACGGCGGTTTCCGAGGTTGCAGCGCAGCCGGTTACAGCGAGCACGGCTAAAGCTACCAAAATTCGTTTCATTCCTGTCCTTAAGCGTTTGCGTCGGATTTTCGGGATGCGGGTATCGGCGACCATCTCTCCATGGTGCTAGTGGATATCCTTATCCGAAATCAGCCCTGCTGACTCTCAGGGGACAAACATCCCTTAAATGAGAGTCAATTACCAGAGCTGTGTCAAATAGGTGACTTTTTGTCGGTAACCACCGGCGTTGAGTGGTTGCGCATCGTCAAGGTCGCACCGATGGAAGCCATTATGATGCAGGAGATGGCCATCCATTGTGTAAATGACAATACCTCATTAAGGAACAACAGCCCCGACAGCGCCCCGAAGGCTGGCTCTATGCTCATGAGAGTGCCGAATGTGCGAGTGGGCATGCGCGTAAGGGCAATCATCTCCAGCGTATAGGGTATGGCCGTCGACATTAGGGCTACGGCAATTGCTATCGGGATCAGGCTGGGGGTGAATAGTGCGGCTCCGGCGTGAACAACACCGATAGGCGCGATAAACAACGCAGCGATGATCACACCTAAAGCCGCCGTCTGAACGCCGTTGTCAGCACCGGCCCTCTGCCCATATAAAATGTACAGCGCCCAGCAGACCCCGGCACTTAGTGCGTAGGCAGCACCTGTGGGGTCGATTCCCTGGGTGCTTTCACCTATGGGTATCAGCAGTAGCAGCCCCGTGATGGCCAGGCCAATCCATGCGAAGTCGATCGGTCTGCGGGAGGTATAAATGGCTACCGCCAAAGGGCCCGTGAACTCAAGCGCGACGGCAATGCCCAGTGGAACGCTGCGCAGTGACATATAGAAGAGGAAATTCATCCCCCCGAGGGCTATCCCGTATACCAGAACAGTCTTCAAGGACTTTGCGGTGAACTTGGCTCTCCAGGGGCGCAGTATCAACAACATGATGATGCTGGCGAATACCAGTCGAAGGCTGGTTGTACCTTGGGCCCCAACAATGGGGAACATGCTTTTGGCCAGCGATGCGCCGGATTGTATCGAGGCCATGGCTATAAGCAGCAGGCCTACAGGGAATAGCGTCGATATGAGGCTATGGGGGAGCTTGGTCATTAAGGAGTGTGCCCGGGGTGTGGAAGTCTGGAGGTCTGGCATCATGCTCAAGAAACAGCATATGTGCAATATAGTGCGCACCTTATGGCTTCTTTCTATCTATAGAGCTTAACTCTGCAATAGTTTCGATTAATGCTTGACTCAAAATTCTGACGGCCTATAATTCGCGCCTCTTCCGGCACAGTAGAAACGGAAAACTCGTTGAGTTTCAATGAGTTGGATCAGTTTTCGAGAGTGCCAGCTTCAAGTCATCGAAGCAGGAAATGAGGTGTTGACAGCAGTGTGTAACACTGTAGAATTCGCCTCCCGCTAACGAGAGATCGAAAGCGCAAGTGGTTGATGTTACAGGGGAAACTTTGAAAACATCTTAAAATAACCGCTTGACAGCAACAGAGGCTGCTGTAGAATGCGCGCCTCGGTTCAGCGAAAGCTAACCAACCGCTC
>NZ_JBUZTL010000014.1:0-140348 GCF_055408345.1 Pseudomonas sp. B424
CTTCGGCGGACTCGACGAGAATGGCGCGATCTGCACCCAGTGCCAGCGCGGTACGCAGCTGTTCCTGAGCAGTGGTCGGGCCGATGGAGACGACGACGATTTCAGTCGCAACACCTTTCTCTTTCAGGCGTACGGCTTCTTCCACTGCGATTTCGCAGAAGGGGTTCATCGACATCTTGACGTTGGCGAGGTCAACGCCGGAGTTGTCCGCTTTGACGCGCACTTTAACGTTGTAATCGACCACGCGCTTGATACAGGCCAGCACCTTCATTGCTTGTCCCTCGATGGGTATAGGTTCGTTCGCCCAAGGCAAAAGCGAGCTTACCCCGCAGGCTGAAGCGGGCGTATCGGCCATTCGAGGTAGAGGCGGTTTAACGCGGCATGTAGTCACGCTGCCAGCGCCGCGGAATCCTCAACGACGCCAGCCCCAGCACTGCGGCAAGCCCGGCGCTGAACAGCATGGCCTTTAACCCGAACTGCGCCTCCAGCAAAGCACCCAATACCGCGCCCAACAACATCCCGGTCCAGGGCACCAGTTGCACGCGCCAGCCGCTGCGCCGTTCGCCCAGTATCCAACGGCCCAGCCCCCTGCCGAAACGCGACAAGGCGCCGGTCACATAGGTCAGCCCCACGGGCAAGCCATTGACCTGCTCCACTGCCGCATTGAGCATGCCCATCGCCACAATTGCGGCCAGCAACGCCGGCACTTGAGAGGCAAACGGCAATAATGCTGCCGTGCACAACAGGCCCGCAATCACCAGCATCAGCGGCAATGCACGTCGCCCGCCCCAGCGCGCCAGTAAAACCCCGAGGGCGTTGCCGACAATAAACGCCAGCACGGCAAACAACAGGCGCACCACCATTACCAGGTCGCCCTCACCTATCGCCACTGCCAGGCGCGTGGTGTTGCCGCTCATAAACGAAACGAAATCGCCGGTGGCCAGAAAGCCGATGGCGTCGGTCATGCCCGCCAGCACCGACAGGCTTGCAACCATGGCCAACCCTACACGGCCACGCCAGGCACGAACGCGAAGATGCACGGGGTTGCTCGGTTTTCGCAGTGGCGCTGGAAGCATGGTGCAAGCCTCTGTAGGAATACCTGACTAAAGAGCGAACGATTTTGTCATATAAAAAAGCCACCATAGCACTACGCATGTAGGACTATTCCCAATCTCGCGCAGGTAATATCGAACCAATTGCGAAAAAGGCATCTAATAAACGCGTCTGCCAAGGATGAGAGGCTCAGGTTTTGCCGTAATGACAAGGATCAACACAGAGGCGCAAATGCCCGCTGTGCCAGGCCAGTCAGCCTTAACAGTAGTAAGCAGAAGACCCCATGACTCAGTCTGTTTGGAATAAACCTCGACTCAAGCCCTATGCACTGGCGGCGATTCCGCTGCTGTTGATTGCTGGCGCCGTGACTCTGGCGGTACACGCGGATGACGTCTTTGCCCGGCCGGTAGATGGTGTGCAAACCCTGGTGTTTTTGCGCCACGCGGAAAAACCCGCCGATGGCCTTGGCCAGCTTACCTGCCAGGGGCTGAACCGGGCGATTGACCTGGCTACCCTGCTACCACAACGCTATGGCAAGGCCGATTATGTGTTTGCCGCCAACCCTTCGCGCCAGGTCGAAGAAGGCGCCGATGATGACGCCTACAGCTATGTGCGCCCGCTGATGACCATCAACCCCAGCGCCATCAAGCTGGGCTTGCCGATCAATCTGGAGTACTCGGCCAACGACACCCGCCAGCTGGCCAAAGAGCTGACCGACGACCAGTATCACAGCTCGACCATCTACACCGCCTGGTCCCACGGCTACTTGCCGGAACTGATCAACAGCGTCGCCAGCCAGGCACTGGGCAAGAAGACCTCGTTGACCGAAGACTGGTCCGGCGGCGACTTCGACTCGCTGTATGTGCTGACCCTGACCTGGAAAGACGGCAAGGCCACCCTGCTCAGCCGCGTCGACAAACAAGACCTCAACAATGGCGCCAAGGCTTGCCCGACCTGATCAGCCTGCCCGCACATCACGGCGCGAGCACTGTTCGCGCCGGGGCATGACGACGCACTGCCCAGCTGACACCCCCCAGCAGCATCACCACCGCCAGGGTTTCCAGCAAGGTGGGCCAGCGTTGCAGGTAGATAAAACCGTAGAGAAGCGCAAACACCGTTTCAAACACGATCAACTGCCCGCTCAGGGTCAGCGGCAAACGCCGGGACGAGGCATTCCACATGCGATTGCCAAACCATGAGCCGAGCACCGCGCAGGCCAGGTTGACCAGCCAGAACATCTGCCAGCGCTGATCACTGGCCTCGACCGTCACCGCGTCCACGGCCAGCACATGGGCGACACCCCAGATCAGCACGCCGAGCACACCGGTGGTGACACCCCACAGCGTCGACCACTCGCCACTTTCAAAGCGGCTGTGCTTCAAATACCGCGCATTCTCGATTGCAAACCAGCTCCAGCACGCCAGGGCGCCGATGCCACACAGCACCCCCAGCACCTTGGAGGCAAACGGCTGTTGCGAGGTACCACCGAACAGCGCTTCGAGGTTGATGCACAGCACCCCACCCAGAACCAGCAGCAGCGGCCACACCAGCCGCGCCAGTGGCACCGCCCCGGCATCGCGACGGCCAAGCCAGGTCATGCTTAGCGGCAATACCCCAATAATCAGGGAAGCCGCAGCGATACCCACCCACTGCACCGAAGCGGCCAGCAGCATGTAATAAATCAGATTGCCCAGCAGGGCGAACTTGACCAGTGTCAGTACATCGCGGCGGGTGAGCTGGCGCAGCAAGCGTTGGGCATTGGGCAACAACAACACCAGCGATACCGCGCCATACACGATAAAGCGCCCGCAACTGAGCAACAGCGGGCTGAATTCCGGCAACAACTTTGGCACCAGAAACACCAGCCCCCAGACCGCACCGGCCATGCCGGCATAGACTACCCCGCGTTTCATTGGCTGTTCTCTGGCTGTTGAGTATCGACAGAGCGTAGGCAGTTCAGGGGTACAGCACAAAAGATCATTTGGCATGCTGGCATTCCACCAGGGAATGGCTTATACCGTTAAATCTGAACATGGACCCTCGTAGCCGCTGCCTCGCTCCTCGCCAGCGGCTACATCAAACGAGACGACTGTGAACCGCTACCACAAACACTTGCCGCCCCTGGACAGCCTGATCACCTTCGAAGCGGTCGGCCGCAATGGCAGTTTTACCCGCGCCGCCAGCGAGCTGTGCCTGACCCAAAGTGCAGTCAGCAAACAAATCCGCGCCCTGGAAGACAACCTCAAGCTGGCCCTGTTTGAGCGTCAGGCCCGTGGTATTTGCCTGACCCAGGCCGGAGCCAGCCTGTTCAGCGAAGTCAGTACCCTGCTCGAACGCCTGCAGCACAACGTCAACAGGATCAAGGCCGCCCACGCGCCCAATGCCGTCACTGTCCTCTGCACCCATGCGGTCGCGCAGTTCTGGCTGTTTCCGCGCTTGCTCGCCTTCAACACCGAGCACCCGTCGATCACGGTGAATATTCATGCCAGCAACGATATCGACGAATCCAGTGTCGCCGATTACGACTTCGCGATTTTGTATGGCGCCGGCCAGTGGTCATCTCTGAGGGCCGAGCCGCTGTTCGCCGAAAAGGTCTACCCCGTCGCGCACCCCGACCTTGCCTTGGCCCATGTCAGCCACCCCGCCGACCTGCAAGGCTTGCCCCTGATCGAACTGGACGCTTCGGGCTGGAACTGCATGGACTGGCGCGACTGGTTCAAGCATTTTGGCCTGGAACACAAGGCCGATGCGCAACGACCGACCTTCAATCAGGTCACCCTCGCCTATCAGGCGATCGTGCAAGGCATGGGGGTGGGGCTGGGCTGGGACTTTATGGTGCGGGACAAAATCGAGCGAGGCGAACTGTGCCGCGTCGGTCCATTTGAATTTTTCAGCACAAACGCCGACTATCTGGCGCACTCTCGGCCAAAAACGTTGTCAGAAGCAGCAATTACTTTCCAGCGCTGGCTGCTCGACGACGCCCGGCGCAGCCAATCTCCAATTTGCCAACAGCTCAAGGTACATGCATGAATATCCGCGTTATCGGTTTACCCCTGCTTATTGCAGCACTGTTGGGACTGGCGGGCTGCGCAACCCCGAGCGTTGTAACCTTGCAAAACGGCACGCAGTACCTGACCAAGGACCGGCCCGTCACCACCAACAAGGACGGCTTCTATGAGTTCGACGACATTGCCGGCAAGCGCATCAAGGTCAGGGCCGAGGACGTGTCCACCATCAAGGCAGATTGAATCCGGTGGCTAGCTTCAAGCGGCAAGAAATCTACCTCGCTCTTCACTAGCAGCTTGCCGCTAAAAACTTGCCACTGCTTCTATTCATTCAACGCATCGAGCAGCCGGTAGTAGCTGATACCCGCCGCCACATACAGGCGCTGCAAGCTGTGGAAGGGAATCCGGCGAATCGGCGTAACCGGGAACGGGAAGTCATTGCTGGCTCCCGAAATACGCGCCGCCAGGTGCTTGCCCAAGGTCGTTGCCATGGCAATACCGCGCCCGTTGTAGCCCATCAGTATCGACAAGCCCGGCTGCGGCTCGTGCAGCTGTGGCAGCACGCTGTGGTTGAGGGCTACCCGGCCGCTCCAGCGGTATTCGATCGCCACGCCCGCCAGTTGCGGAAACAGGCTGACCAGCGAACGCTCCAGATGCGCCCAGTCTTCCGCGCGGCGCGGCTCGGAAAATGGCCCGCGCCCACCCAGCAGCACGCGCCCCTGGGCATCCTGTTTGAAGTACAGCAACAGGCGCCGCGCATCCGAACACACTTCCCCGCCCGGCAAAATGGTTTTGCGCAGCTCCGGTGAAAGCGGTCGGGTGGCAATCAAAAAGCTGTTGGCCGCCAGCACGGTTTGCCGTAATCCCGGCCACAACCCATCGGTGTAACCATTGGTGGCCAGCACCACGCGATCGGCCGTGACGCTGTGGCCCTGTGCGGTGGCCAACTGCCAGAGCGGGCCAATGCGACGCAGGTCGGTCACCCGGCTGTCGCTGTGTATGGTCACGCCACGGCCCAGCGCCGATCTGGCCAGGCCCCGGGCATAGTTAAGCGGGTGCAGGCTGCCAGCGCGAGGATCAACCCAACCGCCCACATAATTTTGGGTACCGATACGCTGGCAAACGGCATTGGCGTCCAGCAACTCGGCCGCCACGCCGCGCTGCTGCCATTGCCGGGCGCGGTGTTCCAGGGCCTTCATCGTGCTGCTGGAATATGCAGGCTGGATCCAGCCCTTGCGCGTGGCGTCGCAGGCAATGCCGTACTCGCGAACCAACGAAAACACTTCGTCCGCCGCCCCGCCGCATGCCTCGATAATTTTTTCGCCGCGCTCGGCGCCAAAGCGTTCGAGCAACTGATCCGGGTCGTACTTGAGCCCGGGAATTACCTGCCCGCCATTGCGCCCCGAAGCGCCCCAACCCGGCTCACCGGCATCCAGCACGCAGACGCTGACGCCCGACTCGGCCAGGCGCAGAGCGGTCACCAGCCCGGTATAACCGGCGCCGACAATCGCCACATCCACCCGTTTGTTTTCCGCCAACGGCCGGGTCAATGCACCGGGGCGGGCCGTAGCCGACCACAGTGAAGGCGGCAGTATCAGTTTCGACGGTGCTTTCATGTGCGCCTGCGCAGTGCAAAACGTCGTTCCAGACGACGCAAACCATAGGACAGCGGCAAGCTCATGGACAGATAGAGCAGCGCCACCAGGGTATAGACCGTCATGTTTTCAAAGGTCGACGATGCGATCAGCTGCCCCTGGCGGGTCATCTCGGCCACGGTGATGGTGGACACCAGCGACGAATCCTTGAGCATCATCACCAGCGTGTTGCCATAGGGCGGCAAGGCAATGCGAAACGCCTGAGGCAATACGATCCGGCGCATGATCAACAGACCGCGCATGCCGAACGACTCGGCAGCCTCGATCTGGCCGAGGTCGATGGCCTGGATCCCGGCACGGAAGTTCTCGGCCTGATAGGCCGAATAGGCGATCCCCAGACCGACCACGCCAGCCTGCATGGCGCTGAGCTGGATGCCGAAGTCGGGCAATACGAAATAGATATAGAAAAGCTGCACGATGATCGGCAGGCCGCGAATCACATTGACCACGCCAATGGCGAACAATGCGATGGCGCGGATTTTGGAAACCATCATCAGCGCGAACAACAGGCCAATCACTGAACTGAGCACGAACGAGCCCGCCGTGACCTGCACAGTGACCACTGCCCCCTTGAGCAGAATCGGAAGAAAGTCCAACGCGTCCTGGAGAAACATAAACTACCTGCGCAACGCTACAAGAAGTGGCCCGCCGCAACGCGGGGGCCACAGGGTCATCAGTTCAGCTGCCACTTCTCGATGATGCGTTGCAAGGAGCCGTCAGCCTTGATCGCTGCGATGCCCTTGTTGACCTGAGCCAGCTTCTCGGCGTCGCCCTGACGCATCACCAGGCATACATCGCCCATCACCACCGGCACGTAAGTGCTCGACAGTTTCACGTCCGGGTTTTTGCCCTGGGCCAACTGGTAGGCGATGATCGGGCGATCACCGAAAGCAGCCTTGATGCGCCCCAGCTTCAGGTCGCGCATCAGGTCGGGGATGGAGTCGTAGCTGCGCACTTCCTTGAAGCCGCCGTGCTTGTTCAGCGCATCAAGGAACACTGTACCCACCTGGGCACCGACCACTTCGCCGGCCAGGTCATCCATGGTTCTGTATTCTTTTTGATCGTCAGCTTTAACGATCAGGCCTTCGCCATAGCTGAAAATCGGATCGGAATATTGCACGACCTTTTCACGCTCAGGGGTTTTGAGCATGGCGGCGGAAATCAGGTCGATCTTGTTGGTGGTCAGCGAGGGGATCAGTGCAGCAAACGTGGTTTGCTGGATCTCGGTATCAAACCCTCCGGCTTTGCCGACGGCTTCGGCCGCGTCGACCATCATGCCCTGGATTTTGCCGCTCTTGATGTCGAGGAAGGTGAACGGGATACCCGTTGCGGTCGCACCGACTTTGTAAACTGGCTCTGCAACGGCGTTGACTGATCCAATCAACCCACCAGCCATTGCGCAAACGAGCGCCAGTACTTGAAAAGGTTTTTGCATTGCGAATCTCCCTGTGGTCGCTTTTATTGTTCCTGTTCGGCACTCAACATCCCTTGGACTCTCTGGTACAAAATGCCGGCATCGACTATAACCAATTTACTTAAATCGTAAAGAGATTTATAGATATCGCATATCGATATCTATGTACCTGAAAAATGCCAAGGATGCGCCATGAGCGATAACAACAACCCTCTTTTCAATCAGTCACTGGAAAAGGGCCTGGCCGTACTTCGCGGTTTTGGCGCCGCGCGGCGCACCATGACCCTGGCCGACATTGCGCTGGCGGCAGGCATCAGCAAAAGCTCGGCCCAGCGCATGGTGCATACCCTTGAGGAGCTGGGCTACATACGCAAGCACGCACAAAGCCGGCGCTTCCAGCTGACCCCCAAGGTGATGGAAATCGGCTACAACTATCTGGCTGCCGACATTCTGGTGGATGTGGCCAACCCCTACCTGGCCGAGCTCAACCAGATCACCGGTGAGACCATCAACCTGACAGAGCCCGACGGGCTGGACATGGTGTATGTCTCGCGCTTTGTGGCGCCAAAATTCATCCCGATCCATATGCCCATTGGCAGCCGCATCCCCATGTATTGCACCGGGGCCGGCCGCGCGTACCTGAGCGGCCTGGGTGATGACGAGGTGCACCGCATGCTTGCAAGCAGCAATCGGGTTGAGCTGACCCGGCACACACTGACCGATGCGTCGGCCATCTTCGACCGCGTGCTGACGTGCCGCAAACTGGGATATGCCACCAACAAGGAAGAAATGTTCCTCGGTGACATGACCCTGGCCGCGCCCATTTTCAACAGCAACGGCGTGCCGGTAGCGGCCGTACATGTAGTGGTGCCCACCAGCCGCTGGACCCTGCAGGATGCCGAAGACAAGATGGCCTCTTCGGTGATCCAGTGCGCCCGGGCGATCAGCAATTCGATCAGGACGCTGTAGTGTGTAATCGCAGGGGTGCGCAGCCTCGCTGCGCTCCTCGGCGACTACGGGTATCATGCCGCGCTATTCCCCTGCGTTCGGTAACTCTTTATGCCCAGTATCTCCCCAGCCACGCCCACCAGAGGCTGGTCATTCTGGTGGAAGCCTTTGCTGTTTCTGCTGGTAGCCGGTATTGGCCTGTACTACGTCAAGTGGTCGCCCTACTACTTCAAGGCCTTTGTCGCGGCCGACAACCACAGCATCGGCGCTTCGATCCTCAACGATAACCAGGGCGAACCCGTCGCCGCCGCACTGGCTTATGCCAAGGTGTACTTTCTGGCAATCTGGAAAGCGGCCGTGCTGGCGGTCATTCTCGGCTCGCTGATCCAGGTCCTGATCCCCCGTGACTGGCTGCTGCGCCTGTTCGGCAAGGCCGGTCTGGGCTCGACCCTGCGCGGCGGCCTGTTCGCCTTGCCGGGCATGATGTGCACCTGCTGCGCAGCCCCCGTGGCCGCCGGCATGCGCCGGCAAAATGTTTCGGTCGGCGCCGCCCTGGCCTTCTGGATCGCCAACCCCGTCCTCAACCCCGCGACGTTGGTCTTCATGGGCTTTGTGCTGGGCTGGGGCTTCAGTGCGCTGCGCCTGGTGGCGGGCATCGTGCTGGTGGTGGGGGTCTCGCTGATCGCGCAACGCATCTCGCGACCCGAAAGCATCCCCGAGGCCGCGCTGGATGCGGTGTCGCAAGCCAGCCTGAGCGATCAGCAGAACTTCTTCAGCCGCTGGGGCCGCAGCTTGTGGCAACTGTTCTGGAACACCATTCCGGTCTATCTGTTGGCGGTGCTGTTGCTGGGCGCGGCACGCGTGTGGCTGTTCCCCCATGTAGACGGCGCCATGAGCGACAGTCTGATGTGGCTGGTACCGCTGGCAATCATCGGCACGCTGTTCGTCATCCCGACGGCGGCAGAAATCCCGATTGTGCAGACCATGATGGCCCTGGGCATGGGCACCGCCCCCGCCGTGGCGCTGCTGATGACCTTGCCGAGCGTGAGCCTGCCGTCGCTGTTGATGCTGCGCAAGGACTTCGACGCCCGCGTGCTGGTCAGCGTGGCACTGATGACCATGGTGGTCGGTGTGCTTAGCGGGCTGGTGGGGATGTGGTTGCTCTGACAATCACCGCAACCCGGTAATTCAGCTGTTGCCCAGAATCAGGCTGCGGTAATGGCCCGGGTTGGTCCCCGACCACTTGCGAAAAGCCTTGTAAAACGAGCTGGTGTCGGCAAAGCCCAGGCGCAGGGCGATGTCGGCAAAGCTGTGGTCGGGTTCGGCCAGCCAGCCAATCGCCAGCTCCTTGCGCACACCATCCTTGATGCCTTGAAAGGTTTGCCCTTCGTCCGCCAGACGGCGACGCAGGGTCGACGCCGACATGCACAGGCTCTGCGCCATGCCCTGGGTCTCAGGCCACAGTTCGGCAGGCTGCTGGCGCAACGCCTGCTTGATCTGGCTGGCCAGGCTTTGCGGGTCGCGGTACTTGACCAGGATATTGGCCGGCGCCTCGGCCAGAAACCGCCTCAGCTCCTGGGCATTGCGCCTGATCGGCGCATCCAGGCAGTCCGCCGCGAAAATCATCCGCGTGCGGGGCCGGTCAAAGCGCAGGTTCTCGGAGAACATCACCTCGTAGTCTTCGCAATAATCGGGCGCCGCACAGCGCAACTCTATCGCCAGGATCGGGATCCGCCGCCCGGCCAGCCAGCAGGCCACACCGTGCACGATCATCCAGTAGGTGAAGTAGGTGAAGCCACGCCCCGGATTCGAGTCAGGCTCCTGGAGTACGATTTCCGCCAGGCTTTGCTGGCGCACCAGCCGCGCCGGCAAGCGCTCCAGCATCAACGACAGGAACCCCAGCACCACCTCCAGCCCCTGAGCCAGAGTCGGCTGGGCCATGGCCGTACGGCACATGAATTCCAGGCTGCCGGAGCGCAGCTTGCGCGGGTCCATGCCGAAAAACTCATCATCCAGACGCCGCGCCAGCAGCCGCCACATCCGCGCATAGACCAATGCAGGCACACGGGCATCCGGCTGGTCGAGCAGCGCAGGGGCAATGCCGACCTTGTACAGCACTTCGTCCGTGGCGCTACCCGGCGCACAGCTCTGCAGCAGGGCCTCGCGCACCAGATAAATGGAGATGGTGTCCTTGTTCAGCATGGCCCCTGATCCAGATCCGATGTCCGTTAGATGTCGGCCATCTTAAGCAGCGCAGATCAAAAAGCCAGTAGTACCTTAGGCGTGTACGGGCATCGTCACCGGCGGTGCTGCCAAACGCTTGGCCAGCAACCCTGCAAACGCCACCACCGGCACCACCGCAGTGGCCAGGGCCAGCCACAACAGCCCGGCAAACCCGTGCGCCACCAGTTGCCCCGCCACCGCCGGACCCACCATCGAGCTCAGAGCAAACGCCGCCGGGATCAGCATGATCGAGCGACCGCTCGGGTCCAGACGGGCAACGGCGGCCGTCTGGTAAATGCAGCCCCAGCAGAAGCCCACTTCCCAAATCCAGGCACCCAGCGCATACATCACAAAGCCTTGTGCGTACGCCAGTAACAGCAAGCCGGTGCCGATCACCGCCAGCACCAGCAGGTGCGGCCAGCGTGAACCGAGACGGTCGCCGATCAGGGCCAGAGCCAGCGCCGCACCGCCACCGAGCAATTTAAGCACAGCGAACACCACGCCCATCTGCGCCGGCGCCACCTCCAGGCCGTGCCCCAGACGCTCAAGAAAGGCCCACAGGCCAATCTGCCCGGCACCAAAAACAAAGAAAAATCCCAGTGCCCAATACGCCGGCACCGGGAAGCGAAAGCGGCCTTGAAGGGAGCTCTCTTCAGCCAAACCGGTCTTTACCGCAAAGTCACTGCGCCGTGGCAGCGCGAAGGCGCTCAGGCTCAGTAACAGAATCATTGCCGCCAGTACCAGTGCGGCGCCGGCGTAGTGAAAATGGCTGATCACCAGTGATGGCAACACAAACAGCACCAGCGCCACCAGGCCAAGCTCAATGCCCTGACGGATGCCAAACGCCCGTTCCTTGTTGGGCATTTCGGCCATGATCCGCAACCCGAGACAGGTCATCAATGCCGCAAAAAAACCGATCAATGCCCACAGCGGCAATTGCGCCTGCGCCGGCAATAGTGACGAGGCCAGCAACGCCAGCGCCGCACCCAGCGCGCAACCGAATGTCAGGACGCGCCAGTTGCAGCGGTCAATAAAGCCCACCGCAACCAGCGTGCCCACCAGGTAGCCACTGAAACACACAGAGCCCAACAGACCGATTTGCGCCGGTGCAAAGCTGAAGCTGTCCGCCAGCGCCCCCAGCAAAATGGGCAATGTATTGAAGGGCAATCCGCCGATGGTCGACGCCAGGCTTGCCGCCAACATAAAGGTCAGCGTTTTACGTTGATTCAGCATCATCGGCAGTGCCCTTCACTCAGTCTTCAATCAGCGCTGATCTACGGTGGTGATTTCACGGCGCTCGGCCATGCTCGCCGGAACGCTGGCTTCATCGGTGAAGAACTGCTGGTACCACTCGCGCAGCTGATACACCGGACCGTCGCCCTCGGCCAGAACCGGGTTGTTGACCCGCACTTTGTGGGTCCAGATATCAACGTCCTGATAGAACGAGTCGCGGTTACGCTGCACGTAATCCACGGCCAGTGCTTCGTTCTGGGCATCGGTCCAGCCAGGAACTTTTTTCACCATGCAGCCAAAGCGCAGTTCAAAACTGTTGGGGCCGATCGGCACGTGGCAGTTGAGCAGGATGGACTTGATTTCCTGGCCGTCGAACACCGCACTCATGCGCGTCAGGTGAGTCGCCGGGCCGTAATAGGCCGACTCTGCCACCAGATCACCGCCCAGGCGCTCTGAGTCACCGTGGAAAATCTGTTGGGCGATGTGCCCTTCGAAGACGTTATGGAAGTACTTGGTCGGGGTGCCGTGCACCGGACCGAAATGCTGGGCATCCACCAGGTTGTCCACCAGCTCGCGGGGGTTGGTGTTGATGGTCAGCTTGTCCATGTGCCAGCTGTGCAGCCATTCTTCGCTGTCCATCTCCGGCAGGTGCGGAATTACCACATCTTCGGCAGGCGGCTTGCCTTCAGGGTTGTTCCAGACAAACAGCAGTTTGTTCACTTCGCAGGTCTGCCAGGCGCGGGTTTTGGCCTTGGGCGGAATACGCTTGCAGTAAGGGATCTCGACGCACTTGCCGCTGGCATCGTACTGCCAGTGGTGGAAAGCGCAGACCACCCGGTCATTTTCGATGGTGCCCTGGGACAGGTCAGCGCCCATGTGCGGGCAATGGGCGTCGAGCACACTGATCTCGCCCTTGGACGTGGCGAACGCCAGCAGTCGCGAGCCAAAGACATTCAGGGTATGCAGCTTGCCGTCACGGTATTCATCCGCTTCACCCAGGCAATGCCAACCACGGCCAAAGCGCGGCGACAAAGCATTCTCGACGTGGATTTCTGCGAGTTTAGTCATTTTTATTATTCCTCAGGTTAAGGGCCAGGGCGCTTTACTGAGTGATCTTCACCGAGGTGAGAGGCAGGCTCATCGTTCAGATGGACTAGGTACAGCGCCTTGCCCACATCCATGTGGGAGCCGGCTTGCCTGCGATGCGCACAACGCGGCGCTTCAGGCAGATTGAGGGGATGCCATCGCGAGCAGGCTCGCTCCCGCCGGGTGGGAGCCCGCCTTTATCAGCGCCAATCCTCAACAATCCCGTGTTCACGGGCAAACGGCTGGCAGTGAATGGTTTTGCGCTGGTGATCCACCGCCGCATCGCTGGTCGCCAGCCACACCATGACCGCCGCCGGAACTTGCGGCGGCGCAGAGCCTGCACGCAAGGCAATCACGCCTTTGTCGCCGATGGTGGCGCGCAAGGCGTCGGTGGTCACGACCCCCGGGTTGAGGGTGAAGGCGCGAATCCCCTGATCACCGAACTCCACGGACAAAATACCCGACAAACGCGACACCGCCGCTTTGCCCGCGCCATAGGCATAACCCCAGCCTCCCTTGCCCGCCGCCACCGGAGGATCGGTTTCACCGGCGCCGGAAGTGACATTGATCACTACCCCGCCGCCCTGCTCCAGCATCTGGCTGACCACGGCCCGGGTCAGCAGGAACGGGGTCATGACATAGCCCTGGAACACCCGTTCCAGGGTCTCGGGCTGCAGCTCCATAAAGGGCGCGTTAAGGTCGCTGCCCTGGTAGATCGCGTTATTGACCAGCACATCCACCCGGCCATATTCGGCAAGCACCGCCTGGCTGGCCGCGAGCACCGAATCGCTGTCGAGCAGGTCCATGCGCACCACCAGCGCCTTGCGGCCCAGCTCGCGGATCGCCGCAGCGGTGGCGTTCAGACTGCCGGGCAGCGCCGTGCCGTCAGGGTTGCGCAAACCGTGGGTATGGTTTTCGCCTTCATCCAGGCTGCGGGCGCTGATGGCCAGATCAAAACCTGCACGGGCAAACGCCAGAGCGGTTTCACGACCAATGCCGCGACTGGCGCCGGTAATAAATGCCACTTTGTTCATGGGGATTCCTTAAAAGTCAGAAACGCTGGGCACGCACCATCGCGTCCATGCCACCGTCGACAAACACCACGCTGCCGGTCACAAAGCTGGCCTGGCCCGATTGCAGAAAAGCCACCACCCGGGCGATTTCTTCAGGCGTGCCCGCACGGCCCAATGGCGCCACAAACTCACGCACCGCCTTGCCGAACCGGACGTCATCCTTGGCTGCCTGATGCAGCGGTGTCTCTACCGCGCCCGGCGCAACCACGTTCAGGCGAATGCCTTGCGCCGCCCATTGCACCGACTTGCGCCGTGCTTCGCAGGTCACCGCGTACTTGGAACTGGCGTAGGCGATGTGGGGCTGGCCCAGTGCATTGGCCAGCTCCAGCGCATGCGCCTCGTCACCGGCCAGCAGGGCTGCGACCATCGGCTGTTGATCCGCACCGGGCTGGGTGGCAGCCACCGAGCCAATCACCAGTGCCGCCGGGTTTTCACCCTTGGCCAGGGCATCCGCCAGGCCGTCAAGCAACTCACTGACGCCAAAATAATTCACCGCCAGTACCAGGCTGCTTGAAGACGCCGTCACCCCCAGCCCTGCACAGCACACCAGCCCGTCAAGCACGCCACCGCACTGCTCAAGTACCTGCGCCACTGCCGCCTGGCGCCCGGCGCGGGTCGACAGGTCTGCGACCACTTCGGCGCTGGCCCGGTCAATCCCGATGATGCGGTGCCCCGCAGCCCGCAAAACCGCGCACACGGCGGCGCCGATCCCGGAAGCGGAACCACTGACAGCTGTAACTGGCATAAGACTTTCCTTGATGATGCAGGCGTACGGTGGCCTGACTGATGAGCAACCGGCAGTGGCGATCAATCGCCACTGCCGGCCGGTAAACGTTGCTTAAGCGCTTTTACGAGTCGGCCGCGCCAACTGTGGCGCCGGCACAATCACGGACTCAGCCGCTCGCAAGGCGCACTTGGGCTTTCCCAACGCGACCACGCTGTTCAGCAGAATCCTTACCAGTTCGGTCTGGCGGCGCACACCGGTCTTGGAAAAGATCGAACGCAGATGCGCCCGGGCCGTATTGCGCCGAATATTCAGGTTCTCTGCGGCTTCTTCCAGGGACAAACCGTTGGCCAGTTCCATTGCCAGCGCCGTTTCGGCCTTGGTCAGATTGAACAGCTGCTTGGTCACCACTTCACTGGCCAGCGACTTGCCAACCGAGTCGCGGATGTAGATCACTGCAGCCGGCTTGCTCTTGCCCTCGGCCCATTCCAGCGAAGGGATCGCCTCGACCACCAGCCCCAGACTGACCTGGCCTGAAGGCCGCGTGACGGACATGGCATCGGCGGTCACGCCGCCATCGCGCACTTCCTGGCTAAAGGCGTGTTTGACCAGGCGCTGCAACTCACGGTTGTCGCTGGGATACGTCGCCTCCAGCCTGCCACCCACCAGCTTGAGACCATCGGCATTCTTGAGGATTTCTTCGGCGACCGGGTTCAGGCGCAGCACCTTGCCGGTTTCATCCAGCACGATGGTCGCCACGGACAGGCGGCTGATGGCCTGGGCGTAAAGTTCGCTCATGGACTCGCTGCGATCGAGCAGGTTGTGCAGGTGCAGGGCCCGGCGCAGATGCGGCAAGAAGCTGCTGCACAATGCTCGTTCGGCACTGGAGAATTTGGGAGACATTTTGGGCCGGGTAAGACGAAAGCGCAGCTTGCCGCCGTCGGGGGTCGAAATATCGGCGCCCATTACATGGTAGACATCCTGCTTGGCACAGTAGGCCTTGAAATAAGGCGATTGCACCCACTCGGACTCGCTCATCAGGTCTTCAACCGTAAACACCTGATCAAGCGCCTGACCGGCGAACGGGGTGTTGGCTTGCGGGTAGGTCTGATACGTCAGCTCGCCCTCGCCTTCGATATCCCCCGCCACAATCATCAGGCCCAGATCCGGCTGGTCGGGCACTCGCAGGATCAGCGTTGCGTAGTTGGCCTGGAACATTTTGCGCACGGCACACAAGGTACGCCCCATCACTTTCGGGTCCAGCGCACCGTCGTAGAAATTACCGACCATTTGATCGTAATCGGCCAATTCGAGCCCCAGACTGGCCAGGGTTTGGTGGTTCAGGGTCACTGTATCCACGGACGTTTCCTCGCATTGGGTCAGGTTCAAGACCTGCCCTTTTTATTGTTCTTATTACTAGGGTCTGTTGACGTTTGGTTGTGGCCGCGCAGCCACTGCAACCGCAGCTGCGCAAAAACGACTCAGTGTCTCTTTATGTTCATCGTCATACAAGCCCGGCAAACTGTCTGTTTCAGCGGTTTGAAGCGTCCTTGGCGGCAACGCTCTGTTTGAGCGGGTAATGCCCGGCAGGCGCTTCCTGGCTGCCGGTTTTAACCTTGACCAGCGGGCGCCCCAGGTTGAACCAGGCCGCCAGGGCGGGCAGTAAAAAGATCGCCCCCAGCACGTTGACCAGGAACATGAAGGACAGCAGCACCCCCATGTCGGCCTGGAACTTCAACGGTGCAAAGGCCCAGGTACAGACACCGATAGACATGGTCAGGGCGGTAAACACCGCCGCTGTGCCGCGCTGGCACATGGCCTGGTAGAACGCGTTGCGCAGGTCCTTGCCGTCGGCCATCTCATGGGCAATGCGCTCGTACAGATAAATCCCGTAATCGACCCCCACGCCCACGCCCAGCGCCATCACGGGCAAGGTTGCGACCTTGAGGCCGATGCCCAGGGTCGCCATCAAGGCGTTGCACAGGATGGCGACAATCGCCAACGGCACCAGAATGCACAGCACTGCGCGAAATGAGCCGAAGGTCAGCCAGCAGAACAGTGCCACCGAGCCGAACAGGGCGGCCAGCATCACCACCTCGGCCTGCTTGACCGCTTCGTTGGACGCTGCCATCACGCCCACGTTGCCGCCCGCCATCAGGAACTCCACATTCGGCCCCTGCAGGCCGGCAATGATGCGCTGGGTTTCATTGACCACATGGCTGACGGTCGCGCCTTCGTGGTCGGTGAGGAACACCAGGATCTGCATGCGCTGGCAGCCTTCCGTCACCAGCCCGTCATCCGGCATGTAAGCCCGCGCGCCCTGGCTCAGGCCGCGCTCGGAACCCGGGATCGCCGACCAGCGCGGGTTGCCTTCGTTGTTGCCGGCAATCACGTTTTTGCTCATGCCCGCCACGCTCTGTACCGACTGCACGCCGGACACGCTGCGGATCTGGAAATCGAACGACTCGATCGCCCGCATCACCTGCGGCGCCAGGCAACCTTCTTCGATGCCCTTGACCTGCACAAACACCGACATTACATCCAGGCCGATGGAATAACTGTTGATGATCTTCTGGTTGTCCTGGTTGTAACGCGAGTCGGCCCGCAGCTCCGGCGCACCGACACCAATATCGCCCACCGCCAGGTCCCGGGCCTTCCAGGCGCCCACGCCCAGCAGCAACAGGCTGACCACAAACACCGCCAGCGCCGGTTTCGGCTCGGCCAGCGCCGACAGGCGCCACCACAAGGCGTGCCTGCCCTGAACCTTGAGCCCCTGGGCCATGGCACTCGGCTCAAGCTTCAAGTACGAAAGAATGATCGGCAGCATCAGCTTGTTGGTGATGATCATCAGCATCACCCCGATGCAGGCGGTCACCCCCAGCTCATGGACGATGGGAATGTCGATCAGCATGATCACGCCAAAGCCCAGGGCGTTCATCAACAGCGCCAGAGAGCCCGGAATGAAGATCTTGCAAAAGGCACCGCGGGCAGCCTGCACCGACGAACTGCCGCCCAGTACATCCTGCTTCCAGGCATTGGTCATCTGTACCGCATGGGATACGCCAATCGAGAAAATCAGGAACGGCACCAGGATCGACATCGGGTCGATACCCAGCCCCAGCAAAGGCAGCATCCCCAGCAGCCATACCACCGGCAGCAAAGCCACAGCCAGCGCCACCACGGTCAGGCGCCATGAGCGCGAATAGAACCACAACATCAGGGCCGTGATCACAAAGGCAATCACGAAGAAACCGATCACCGTGGTCAGCCCGTCGACCACATCCCCCACCAGCTTGGCGAAGCCGACGATGTTGATCTCCACATCGTCACTGCTGTACTTGGCGCGGATATCTTCAAGTCGCTTGGCTACCTCGGCATAGGACACCGGTTTGCCGGTTTGCGGGTCCAGGTCCTGCAAGTCGGCGCGCACCATCGATGACGTCAAGTCATTGGACACCAGGCGCCCGACCTGCCCCGAACGGGCCACGTTGTTGCGCACCTGGGACAAGTCTTCGGCGGAACCGGTAAAGCGCGGCGGTACCACTACGTCACCAAAGAAGCCGTCTTCGGTGATTTCGATGTAACGCACGTTGGCGGTAAACAGCGAAGTCACGCTGGCGCGGCTGACACCGTTGATAAAGAACACGTCATCGGTGACTTTGTTCAGGGTTTGGAGGTACTTGCGATTATAGATATCGCCCTCGCCCTTCCACTTCACGCTCACCAGAAAGCGGTTGGCGCCGGTGAAGTACTGGCTGAAGTTGAGGAAGTTGACCATAAACGCATTACGCACCGGGATCTGCTTGTTAAAGCCCGGGTCCAGCTGGGTATGGGTGGCGCTGTAGCCCAGGGCCAGGGTCAGCAGCACAAACAGCGCCAGCAAGCCCCGGCGCCAGATGATCAGCAGATCGGCAACGCGCTCGACCGCGCGGTTTACCGCAGATTTTTCGCGATTCACTTGGCACCTCCCAGCGCAGCAACGCTGCCATCAGTGCCCTGGAAAACACCGCGTTCACCGCCCACCAGCAGGCGCCCGGAACCGACCAGCACCGCTGAAGTCAATGTGCCCAGGCCCGCCAGCCGCGTGGCGTTGACGAGGTGGCCATTGCCGTCCAGTCGCACCAGGGAGCTGCCAGCACCGACAATCAGCAGCCCGCCGCCATTGGGCAGCAGTGCATGACCGTAAAGTGGCAACTGATTGCCCACCGCCACCGCGTCCCAGGTACGGCCAAAATTCTGACTGACGAACACATGGCCGCGCATGCCGTAGGCCACCCAGCGATCCGGGCTCAGGCGCACCACACCAAACAGGGAACCGTTGTAGAACGGCTCCAGGGTTTTCCAGCTGCGGCCGGCATCGTCACTGCGCAGCACCAGACCCTGCTCGCCGACCACCATCCGCCGGCCATCCGCACCGCCGTCCATGCCATTGAGGTGAGCACTGTCTACCTCAATGGGCTGGGCTTGCCAGGTGCGGCCGTCATCATCGGACTGGTAAAACTTGCCAAAACTGCCGAAGGTCATCACGCGGTTGCCGCCGGCACTCCAGATCCCCAGCAAAGGCTCGGCGATTTCGCCGTCGTAGCGGACCTCGGTCCAGTTCGCGCCTTTGTCGACGGAGCGCAAAATCCAGCCATCGTGGCCCACCGCCAACAGGTTTTTGTCATCCAGCGCCACCAGCGCGGTCAGGGTCAGATCACGCTGTGGCTCGACCGCAGCCGGCTGCCAGGACACGCCCTGATCATCACTGAGCAAAATATTGCCGCGTTCACCCACCGCGACCACACGCTGGTCCAGGTACAGCATGCCGTTGATTTGCAGGCGATCCGGGCGCAACTGGGCCGAGGCGACGTTTGAGGCAGGACGGGGGGAGAAGGTAAACGCGATGGTTACAGCGACAATCAGACATACCAGATAGCCGATCATTGAGCGCATGGTAGATGCCTCGCTGCACGATTCAGTTGCTGGGCAGAGTTCATGCGGCCAGTCCTCTTTTTATTATCGTGGATGCTCTGGCTGCCTCCTCGGCGAGGTAACCAGAGCCTTCCTTCGATCATCGGACTGGTCGGTCACGGACACATCGTCCAAATGGCCTAGTGAGATGAAGGAGGGATAATGCGGAGGCAGCGCACACAAACCTGTAGATACTCTGTTCCCGGTCAAGCACTGGCGAAGTGTTTCTCGCTAAACGGCTTGGCCGGATCAAAAGCGTCCGAGGCGGCAGGCCGGTCTGTGTGGTGTCAGGGTCTGTGACGCCTCCAATCCGCTGTGGGAGCGGGCTTGCTCGCGATGGCATCGGCGCGATTCAACTCAAATACCGCGCCGCTTGCATCGCGAGCAAGCCCGCTCCCACAAGGGGTTGTGCAGTTTCAAGCCTTAACCTTTGCTTTTGCTGTAGCCACGGGAATGTACGAACAACGCGAATGCCCCCATTCCAGTGGGGCGTGTGTGGCGGATATGTACTTGGTGTTGTAGTTATTCATCCCGAGTACATATCCGTTCAATGCGCCACGGCTTTCTACGGGTTTCGCCCTTACGGCGAGGCACTTTTTCCAAACGCCGAAAAAGTACCCAAAAAGGCTTGCCCCGGCGTACGGCCTTCGCTGCGCTCAGGTGTCCCTCGCGCAGGGGCCGGTAGATCAAAAGCAATGCCCGCCGAGGCGGCTGACCGGCCGGCCTGGTTGGCGGCGAGGTCTTGGAGACTCGCACATCTCATCTGTGGGAGCGGGCTTGCTCGCGATGGCATCGGCGCGATTCAACTCAAATACCGCGCCGCTTGCATCGCGAGCAAGCCCGCTCCCACAAGGGGTTGTGCAGTTTCAAGCTTTAACCTTTGCTTTTGCTGTAGCCACGGGATTAATCAAGCGACACGAATGCCCCTCACAGGAGGCTGAACGCAGGTGCTGTTATGGGGGTAGCGGCGTACGGCCTGCTTGGTGGCGAAATCCGTGATCGCCCGCATCGCAGGCAAGCCCGCGATGGCATCACGGCGGGCTGCCTGTTATGTCAGTCCGGCTCAAACCAGCCGCTGAATCTGCTTGTGCCGCCAGACCAGCCGGTAATACGCAGTCTGCAACACCAGCATCGCGATATAGGTCACCGGGAACGCCATCCACACGCCTTGCAAACCAAAATGCGCATCCAGCACCACGGCCCCAGCAAAGTCACTGAGATTTTTCTCACCTCTCACGGCGTCCTGCCTAACGAACACAATTTTCATGGGCAACGCAGGTTCACCATCGGCATAAACAAAAGTATCCACACGGCAAATAGCCGGTGTCAGGCCCATTTACAATCGTCAAGCTCTGCGGGGGAAGCAACATCTTCAACAATGCGACTCTATAGGCTGGTGAAGGGCACGACACGTGCAGTCTCTTTGCGCCACGATGTTCTTTTTCAGGAAAATCGCAGATGCGTAAACTATCGTGACACCGCTACTTCAATGCAAGTGCACGCATAACCCGTACAAAATACATTGACCGCCAGACCGGCTTACCGGCTTACCGGCTTACAGCAGTAAAAAACCCTCGTAAGCAAACAGTGCCCCAAGTGATTTTCGCCTTGCCATATTTATTATATTGCGATTGACCTTCATAACGACACGGCAACTTACCAATCGCCAATTTACAGACAAATCATATTAATATTGACATATTAAAACCGAGAAAACACACAGCTAGACCTGCACAGGCACCACCAACAAAACCGCAACAAATCTCCATAACCTGCCGCCACACACGCAAGAACTTATCGCATTAAACAAAGCGTATAACAATCACCATAAAGATCACGCCTGCCCGCGGGCCAATATCTGAAATACCATAACAAAAAGTTTAAATTGATGTTTAACCGCTTTTACATTAACGCTCTAGCGCAGAGGCATTCAAGCAGCCTGGTCTTTGCCACTGAGGCGCATGAGGCGCAAGCCTCACTGAAAATGATTAACGTAAATAAAAATAATATTTTCAATATGTTGGGCATCCACACCCGTGCTTTAAACTTACCCCGCTGCAAGCCTGCCAGCACAGGGCCTTCAACCTGTTACATTGCAGTTAACCTTATTAAAAGCAATCAGTACGCACCCTCCATACATTAAACACCAAACACCAAACACTGAATACTGAATACTGAATACTGAGCACATCCAAATACAACCCCCAAAACTTGCAATGTTCTACAACCGTACTACTTTTGATTATGCACCACGAACACTACCAGCCAGCTGTCCGGCCGCACTAGTTCTGTTTGCGCTTTATGGCGCACACATCAATTGCGTGCCCACACTATTGACACCCAGATCCAATAATACTGTTTGATAGCGACACCCCACCACGACCCCAGGAGACCCGGATAACATGCGCGCTTTATCTTATGCCGGAGCAACCAGCACTTGGCTTGTAATAAAGCCCCTGCGCGTTCCACTCTGGCGCCGCAAGCTTTAACCAACACTTAAACACCGTATGCAAAGGCGGTAGTTCCTGGCGCACATAATATTCCTTCATCAGAGGCTGGCGTACATCACGCCATAAAAAATCATGAACAAGATCTTTTCTGTGGTATGGAGTTACTCCTTGAGCGGTTGGGTGGTAACTAGCGAGTTGGCGCACAAAACATCCAAAACTGGGCCTTGCAAGGGCATTAAAACATTAGTGGCCGTGGCTGTCGGGCTATCCTTCGGGCTGCTGTCCACGCTCGCTCTTGCAGGTACGGCAATGCAGGGAGGGGTCGTTAGCAATACTTCTGCACTAGGTACCGGGGCCTCGGCACCAGCAACCGTAGACAACTTTTCCATCGCCATTGGTGGCGGTACCGGGGCCACGGCCAGAAACAGAAGTGTTGCAATCGGTGAAGACGCAAATGCAATAGGCGACAGTTCTACAGCTGTCGGACGCCTTTCCGATGCCACTGGCAGTAGTTCTGTTGCGATCGGATTAAGCAGTAATGCCTCAGGTTCAGATGCGGTTGTCATAGGCAACTCGGCCTTCGTGTCAGTCGCTGCTACCCAAGGCCTGGCACTGGGTTCCGGAGCAACCTCCAACAACGCCGGTGCCGTTGCACTTGGCGCCAACAGCACCACCGCTGCCTCAGTTGGTACCAGCGGGGCAACCATTGGCGGTGTCGCTTACACCTTTGCCGGGACCACTCCGGCCAGTGTGGTCAGCGTCGGCAGCGTGGGTGCAGAACGGCAGATCACCAATGTCGCGGCAGGCCAAGTAAGCACCACCAGTACCGACGCAGTGAACGGCTCGCAACTTAATGCGACCAATCAACAGGTCACCAACAATTCAACAGCCATTACCAACATCAACAACGGCGCCGGGATTAAATACTTCCACGCCAACTCGATACTGGCCGATTCATCGGCGGCAGGCCTTGATGCAACAGCGGTCGGGCCCAATGCCCAGTCTCTGAATGCCTCGGATACGGCAATCGGCGTCAATTCCATTGCCAGCGGCGGCAACTCCCTGGCGGCCGGTTCGGGGGCAAATGCCAGCGCAGTCGGAGCAGTGTCCCTGGGTAACGGCTCGCAAGCCAACGAGGCAGGCTCTGTTGCCCTCGGCGATGCAGCCATCGTGGCTGTCGGTGCGACCCAGGGCCTGGCACTGGGTTCCGGAGCAACCTCCAACAACGCCGGTGCCGTTGCGCTCGGCGCTGGCAGCACCACCGCTGCCGCGGTCGGCACCAGCGGGGCAACCATTGGCGGTGTCGCTTACACCTTTGCCGGGACCACTCCGGCCAGTGTGGTCAGCGTCGGCAGCGCGGGTGCAGAACGGCAGATCACCAATGTCGCGGCAGGCCAAATAAGCACCACCAGCACCGACGCAGTGAACGGCTCGCAACTTAATGCGACCAATCAACAGGTCACCACCAATTCAACAGCTATAACCAACATCCAAAACGGCACGGTAGGCATGTTCCAGGTCAAGAACACCAGTGCTTTGTCCAATCCTGCGGCAACCGGTACCGACGCGGTCGCAGGCGGTGCCGGCTCGCAAGCTTCTGGCAACAACAGTACGGCCGTTGGTAGCAATGCCATTGCCAGCGCAGAAAAAACAGTCGCAGTCGGGCACGGAGCAACCGCTAGAGGAACGAACAGCGTGGCATTGGGTGTCAACTCGACAACCACTCGCGACAACAGCGTTTCGGTAGGAGCCCCCGACAGCGAACGGCAGATCACCAATGTTGCAGCCGCAACTCAGGGCACCGATGCGGTGAACTTCGACCAACTCAACAGAACTACGGCAAACACCACCAACAATGCCAACAACTACACCGACCAACGTTTTTCCCAGCTAAAAAGCGACCTGGACAAACAGGATCGTGTCTTGAGCGCGGGGATCGCCGGGGCCATGGCCATGGCCAGCCTGCCACAGCCTTACGTTGCAGGCGCCAGCATGACAGCCGTGGGGGCCGCCACCTATCGTGGGCAAGAGGGACTGTCGTTCGGGGTGTCGAGAGTCTCTGATAACGGCCACTGGGTGGGCAAGCTCCAAGCCAGTACCACTACCCAGAGCTATTTCGGGGTAGGGGTCGGTGTGGGCTACCAGTGGTGAACATTAACTGAAGCGTTCTACAAACGACGGCCTACCCCCGTCACTGCTGCCCCGGCACGGCTCTCTTGGTGCCGGGGCGTTAATCTCAAAAATCAGGGCGGATACCATGTCATTGCTCAAAACAACCGGATGGGTTTTCTCATTAGCGCTGATGGCAGGCTGCGACGGCGCTCCACAAGTTCACGCTAACCTCACCAATAAGAAGCCGCACGGAGTAATGATCCCGGCACTGCCAATCATCCAGGGAGCGGTCATGGGGTTGGTGCCGATGGTCGAAGGGCAACGCAACGATGTGATGATGCACCATGTCTGCGCAATGGCACGGGGTGAAAGCACAGCCAAGCAAGTTGCCGAAACCTTGAAAAAACAGGGGATTGATTTGAGCAAAACGCCTCAACAGGGCGATCCATTGTCATTGCTGGTGGATCCGGACATGTCTCACCGGGAGACCGCATGCGCAGCCTACATAGCCACGTCGACAATGGTACTGCCCAAAACCAGTGAGTTTATGGTGCAAACGATCACCGAACACCCACAGGGCAAACAGTCGAAGACACTGACTGTCGACCCGCAGAAGCTGAATAACTTCATGCGGGTGCAATTGGCAATCGCCAAGTCTGATGCAGACGTATTTGCAATGATTGCGACCCAATTGGCACAAACTCCGGGCTTGACCCTGGATCAATACAATCAGCGGGCCAAAAGCCTGTTTACAACCATTGCCCCCCGATACTTGCAGCGGGTCAAGGAACTGTATGCCAGCGATAAAAATACCCTGTTTGCCTTAAGGGATTATTCGCAGAACGGCTTCAAGTTCGTTAGCAGTAGCGGCCTTCTTTTTGAATACGACTACAACGGCCTGAACCTGACCTTCAACCGCATCCCCTGGTACGGGTCTGGTCAGTTGCTGGGTAAAACCTACTGGCTGGATGTGGCGTACTTCGATCCGGCACTGGTAACGGCGTTGCAAGCGGTCCCAGGGGAAACCAAACCCGTCAGGCCTTGAACCCATCGCAGACTGTCTGCCATTGCACACGTTTGCAGTGCCGCACCGCAAGTTGTCACAGAGCCCCAGGTGATGCGAGGGGGGGAGCACCCGCGGGGGCGGTGCCACGTTATGGGCTGAATCCGCATCGCGGGCAGGCTCGCCGAGCCGGAATGGATGCCGCTAGAGCCGGATATGTACCCGGTACCCGGCTTGGCACCGCAAACCTCAAACCAGCCGCTGAATCTGCTTGTGCCGCCAGACCAGCCGGTAATACGCAGTCTGCAACCCCAGCATCGCGATATAGGTCACAGGGAACGCCATCCACACCCCTTCGAGACCAAAGTGCGCATTGAGTGCATAAGCCACCGGCAACTCAATGCACAGCACGCAGAAAATCGTGATCCCCATGGGCACCAGCACCACGCCGCTGGCTCGCATGATCCCGCCAATCACCGCCTGGAAACCAAACACCAGAACGCTCCACAGCATGATATGCAGCAGGTGCTCAGCCCGGACCCGTGCGTCCACGTCAGTAATAAACAGCCCCAGCAACCAGTGGGAGAGCACATAGCCCAGCACAATCAGGAAACCGGTCAGGCACAGGTTGATCAGCAGCCCGGTGCGCAGGATCAGGCCTATACGCTCAATACGTCCCGCACCGATAGCCTGTGCCCCAAGGATCGAGGCGGTGATGGCAATCGACAGCGCCGGAAACTGCACATAGTTGACGATCTGGGTGACCGCACCATAAGCCGCTGTGGCCTGAGAACCGTGACTATTGACCAGCGCCAGAATCACCAGCTCCGACAGTGACAACACCACCATTTGCACGCCGGTGGGCAAACCGATGCGCAATACCTTGCCCAGAATCTCCGGGTTCAGGCGCAATGCGGCCAACAGTTCGCGGTCCGGGGCCATCACATGGTTTTTGTGCCGCAGTCGCAGCACCAGAAACAGCATGGCCAGCACGTTGCCCACCAGCCCCGCATAGGCAGCACTTTGAATGCCCATGGGTGGCAACCCGGTCCAGCCGAGGATCAGCGCCGGCGTCAGCAGCAAGCCCACCGCCGTAGACACCATCAGCGCCAGCAACGGCGAAACTGTGTCACTGACCCCGCGCAATATTTGCGTAAACAGAATAAACACCAGCAGCAACGGCATGATCAGCATCATCACCCGGGCATAGCCCACCGCCTCGTCCAGCACGTCGACCGGCGTGCCCAGCGCCTGCAAGGCAGGCCGCGCCAGCAGGCTGCCCAGCACCGCTGCCGCCAGGCCGATCAACGCCCCCAGGGTCAGCGTGGCCCCCGTGATCTGTTTGACCATTGCGGTCTCGCGCGCCCCCCAGGCCTGACCGATCAGCACCGAAGCTCCTGCCCCCAGGCCGATCACCAGCGCGATAAAGAAAAACACGATGGGAAACATCCCCGACACCGCTGCCAGCGCCTGGGTACCCAGCAACTGCCCGACATAAATGCCGTTGAGGGTGCCGGAAAAACTCTGGAGAAAATTGGACAGCACCATCGGCGCCAGAAAGATCAGGTAGATCTGCCACAGCGGCCGTTGCGAAGGGGTTTGCATTAAGAGTGGGCCTGAAGAAATAAACGTCAAAGGTTTATACCGCAAATGTATCTGAATGTTGAATCCTGGACCCGCGGCCATAAAAGGCATTTCGGCTACCCTTTCTGACGGCCCGCTGAACATGAAGAAATATTAAGAAACGTTTCAGCTTTTTATGGGCAAAATGTGCTCACCGCTGAAAAAGCCCATCAGGTGACGGTATGACCCGTATTTTGACCATTGAAGACGATGCCGTGACAGCGAAAGAAATCGTGGCTGAACTGACCAGCCACGGCCTTGAGGTCGACTGGGTAGCCAATGGCCGCGAAGGTCTGGTACGCGCCGTCAGTGGCGACTACGACCTGATCACCCTCGACCGCATGCTCCCGGAGCTGGACGGACTGGCGATTGTCACCACCTTGCGCACTATTGGCGTCAGTACCCCGATCCTGATGATCAGCGCCCTGTCCGATGTCGACGAACGTGTGCGCGGCCTGCGCGCCGGGGGCGATGACTACCTGACCAAACCCTTTGCCAGCGACGAGATGGCGGCCCGGGTTGAAGTCCTTTTGCGGCGCAAGAGCCCGGTGGACAAATACGAAACCTCATTGCGCGTTTGCGACCTGGAACTGAACCTGATCACCCGCGAAGCCAGCCGCAGCGATCAACAGCTGAGCCTGCTGCCCACCGAGTACAAGCTGCTGGAATTCCTGATGCGCAACACCGGGCAAATCCTCTCGCGCATGATGATTTTCGAGGAAGTGTGGGGCTATCACTTCGACCCGGGCACCAACCTGATTGACGTGCACATCGGTCGCCTGCGCAAAAAAATCGACCCACCGGGCCTGGTGCCCCTGATCCGCACCGTTCGAGGCTCGGGCTATGTCATTGCCGAACCCCTCTAAGGGCTGGCGTTCTTCCAGCAGCCGACTGCTGGCGTTGTACAGTTTCCTGTTCGTGGCCTGGAGCTGCATCCTCATGGGGGTGCTGTATTACGAGGTCTCGGACTATCTGGGCAGCCTGGCCAAGCATTCGCTGATGCAGCGCCAGCATCTGTTTGCACGCTTTGAAGGCGAGCAACTGGACGAAGCCCTGGCCACCAGCATGACGTTCGACATGCGCGCAGTGGATGCCTATGGCCTGTTCGATGAACAGCGCAAGCCGCTCAGTGGACCGATCCGGTCATTCCCCGCGGGCTTGCCCCTGGACGGCCAGATCCATGCCCTGAGCACCTGCATCGACTCCGACGACCCCAACCTGCCGCAAGACAGTTGCGATGCCGTAGCCACCCGAACCAACGACGGGCGCTGGCTGGTTCTGGTGCGCGACAACGGTTCACTGTTTGCCGTCACCCGGATCATTTTGCATGCGCTGTTCTGGGGGCTGTCACTGACCATCATTCCCGGCATTGCCGGCTGGCACTTGCTGCGCCGCCGTCCGTTGCAGCGCATCCGGGCCATTCAGGCCAGCGCTGAAGCAATTGTCGCGGGGGATTTGACCTACCGCCTGCCGCTGTCCAATCGGCGTGACGAGCTGGACATGCTGGCCGCTATCGTCAACGCCATGCTCGACCGTATCGAGCTGCTGATGCACGAGGTCAAGGGCGTGTGCGACAACATCGCCCACGACCTGCGCACCCCGCTCACCCGCTTGCGGGCCCAGCTGTACCGGATTCGCCAGCAGGCGGGCGAAGGCTCCCCCGAGGCGCTGCAACTGGACGAAGTCATCGGCGAAACCGACACCCTGATGGCGCGTTTTCGCGGTTTGCTGCGTATTTCCGAGCTGGAAGACCATCAACGACGCTCGGGTTTCCTCAAGCTCGACCCGCTGCCGCTGCTGCAGGAGCTGTATGACTTTTACCTGCCCCTGGCGGAAGAAGGCCAGGTCACGCTGACGCTCGACACAGCTCCCACGCTGCCCGGGCTGACCGGCGACCGGGCGTTGCTGTTCGAAGCCCTGGCCAACCTGCTGAGCAACTCGATCAAATTCACCCCGCCGGGTGGTGAGGTGATTTTGCGTGCCTCGGACGACAACAACAGCCTGCGTATTGAAGTCCTCGACACCGGCCCCGGTATCCCCGAAGCCGAACGGGTCGCGGTGTTCCAGCGCTTTTATCGCTGTGATGACACGCACGCCGGGTTTGGTCTTGGTTTGTCCATCGTCGCCGCCATCGTCAACCTGCATGGCTTCAGCCTGGACGTGAGCAACCGTGAAAGCGGCGGCGCCCGACTGACCCTGCACTGCCGGCAAAGCCTGATAAACCCCGGGTGAGCAGCGGCGGTGTCAGGTATAAACTGCACCCGATCAATTCACATTGCGCGATAGGCAATGCCAGCACCAAGATGCTTCAACTCCAGGAGGAATCATGCTTTCAATCCAGAACGCCGAGCAGATGGCTAAAAACCTGCGCGTTTCGTTAGGCCGGCATAATCAAGAAATCACCCATGCCGCAGCACTCGAACTGGTTGCACAGCAGCTGGGCTACACGGACTGGCACGTCGCATCGGCAAAGCTTGCACAAGCAGCGCCCCGGCCTGCGGTTACGTTCGACACGGCAATTCCCGTATTGCGCATATTTGACGAAGCCAAGGCCCGCGAGTTCTATCTGGATTATCTGGGCTTCGGCGTCGAATTTGAGCACCGGTTTGAAGCGGATCTACCGCTGTACCTGGGCATCAGCCGAAACGGCCTGCAGCTTCACCTGTCCGAACACCATGGCGACGCGAGCCCGGGGTCGACGACATTTATCCCCATGCAGAATATTGAAATGCTTCGGGATGAGTTACTTGGCAAACGCTACAAATACGGGCGCCCGGATATTGTTCAGCAGGGTTGGGGGCAAGTCCTGGAAGTTCACGACCCTTTCGGTAACCGGATCAGGTTCTGCCAATATTGATATATGCCAAAACGGCATATGCAAAGCGTTTTATATTCTTTTTTAAACTCTAAATTTCCTGCAAGACTCTCGTCATAACTCTTCCAACTCATGATGAGAACGAAATGAAAAAACTCACTGCCCTCACCGCCCTGACCCTGGCCGTTTTGTCTGGCCTGGCCCACGCTGACCGTCTGGATGACATCAAAAAGTCCGGTGTGCTGAGGGTGGCGTCGTTTGACAGCAACCCGCCGTTTGGCTTTGTCGATGCCAAAAGCAAGCAGATTGAAGGCCTGGACGTGGATTACGCCAAGGCCATTGCCGACAAGCTGGGCGTGAAATTGCAACTGCAACCCACCAACCCGGCCAACCGTGTACCGCTGCTGGTAGCAAACAAGGTGGACCTGGTACTGGCCAACTTCACCATCACCCCGGAGCGCGCCGAACAGGTTAATTTCAGCATTCCGTACTTCGCCTCGGGGCAGCAGTTCATCGTTAAGAAAGGCACCCTCACCTCCCCTGAAGAACTGAACAAATGGCGCGTCGGTGTCGACAAGGGCACGGTCAACGAAGGCGTGCTGCGCGAGAAATTCCCGGGCGCCAAAGTGGTGGCCTACGATGACACCCCGTTTGCCTTCACCGCCCTGCGCAACGGCAACGTGCAAGCCATCACCCAGGACGGCCCGAAACTGATCGGCCTGCTGGCCAATGTGCCGGACAAGGACAAGTACGAAGTGCCGCCGTTCACCATTTCCAATGACCTGATCGGCGTCGGCATTCCCAAGGGTGAAGCGCGCCTGACCGACGTGGTCAACCAGACCCTTACCGAGCTGGAAAGCCAGGGCAAGGCACAGGGCATCTATGACGCCTGGTTCGGCCCGACCACCAAGACCCCGCTGACCCGCCTGTACAAAATTGGCGACAAGAGCTGACCCCTGTGTGGGAGCGAGCCTGCTCGCGAAGCTCGTTAACGCAGGCGCGTGCTTACCCGGTAAGTGCGGCGCCTTGGGATATTCGCGAGCAGGCTCGCTCCCACGGTTGAGGTCACGTTGTTCGTATCTGGATGGACGCTGTTTTTATGTTCGGTGAACTGCTGGCCCCGCAATACCTGCACTGGCTGCTCGATGGTTTTGTTCTGACCCTGATCCTTTCCCTGCTGACCTGCCTGGTTGCCACCGGGCTGGGATTTTTGCTGTGCCTGGCCCGTATTTCTCCTTCGCGTCTGTGGTCGTGGCCAGCACGGGCTTACCTCGCCCTGTTTCGCAATACGCCACTGCTGGTGCAGCTGTTTTTCTGGTACTTCGGGGTCACGGCGATGCTGCCCGAAGGCCTGGTGATGTGGCTCAACCAGCCGCGCAGCCTGGCATTGAGCTGGTTCGAGATTCAATGGCCGTCCTTTGAGTTTCTGGCCGGGTTCTGGGGCCTGATGCTCTACACATCGGCGTTTATTTGCGAAGAGTTCCGCGCAGGCGTCAGCTCGGTGCGGGTTGAACAACGGGCAGCCGGCTTGGCGCTGGGCTTCAAGCCGGCCCAGGTGTGGCGTTTTATCGTGTTCCCCCAGGCACTGCGCACGGCGCTGGGCCCGTTGCTTGGGCAATACATGAATGCACTGAAAAACTCGTCGCTGACCATGGCTATCGGCCTGGCCGAGCTGTCCTACGCTTCGCGGCAAGTCGAGACTGAAACCTTCAAGACCTTCCAGGCCTTCGGTTTCGCCACGCTGCTGTACGTGGCAAGCATTGCGCTGATCGAGGTGATCGGCCAGTTGATTGCGCGTAGCAAGTGGTATCGCCAGGGGGTGATGTAAGCCATGGACTTTTCAGTGATCAGCGACAATCTGTCGTATTTGCTGCTCGGTGCTTACCCCGACGGGCCGCTGGGCGGCGCAGCCCTCACACTGGTGTTGAGTGCATTGTCCGGCGCGATTTCGGCAGTGCTGGGGCTGGTGCTCGGGATCGCACTGGTAATGATCCGCGGCAAGGTCCGCTGGGTGTTGCTGGCAGTGCTGGGCTTTTTGCGGGCGATTCCGGTGGTGATGCTGATTTTCTGGAGTTACTTCCTGCTGCCCATCGTGTTCAAGGTCGATGTGCCCGCGCTGGCCACGGTGGTGTGCGCCCTGTCGTTGATCGGCGGCGCGTATCTGGCGCACTCGGTGTATGCCGGCATCAGCAGTTTGCCGCCGGGCCAGTGGGCGGCCGGCAAGGCGTTGGGCCTGGGCACCTGGCAAGTGCTGCGGCTGATCATCTTGCCGCAAGCCTTGCCGATGATGCTGCCCTCCTTTCTCAACCAGTGGATTTCACTGATCAAGGACACCTCGCTGGCGTACGTGATTGGCGTGGGAGAGTTGTCGTTTGTGGCCACCCAGGTCAGCAATCGGGTGATGGTGCACCCGACCGAAATCTTCCTGTTTGTGGCGCTGGTGTACTTCGTGTTTTGCAGCGGCCTGGATGTGATTGCCAATCGTCTGGTCAAACCTGAACAAAACCTGTAGATCCTCTGCTCCCGGTCAGCACTAGCGAAGAAGTGTTTCTCGCTAAACGGCTTGGCCGGATCAAAGGCGTCCGGGGCGGCAGGCCGGTCTGTTTGGTGTCGGGATCTGCGAGACTCGCACATCTCCTCTGTGGGAGCGGGCTTGCTCGCGATGCAAGCGGCGCGGTATTTGAGTTGAATCGCGCCGATGCCATCGCGAGCAAGCCCGCTCCCACATGGGGTTGTGCAGTTTCAAGCCTTTGCCTTTGCCTTTGCTGTAGTCAGGGGAATGTGCAAACAACGCGAATGCCCCTATTCCAGTTGGGCGTGTGTGGCGGATATGTACTTGGTGGTTCTGTTGTTTTTGCAGCTGTTGAACAGCTGAACAGCGTACATATCCATTCGATGCGCCACGGCTTTCTACGGGTTTCGCCCTTACGGCGAGGCACTTTTTCCAAACGCCGAAAAAGTACCCAAAAAGGCTTGCCCCAGCGTACGGCCTTCGCTGCGCTCAGGTGTCCCTCGCTCCGGCCCCGCTCCGTGGGCACGCCGTGACGGGCCATCCTTGGCCCAGCACGGCTCTCCCGGCATCCATGCCGGAAGACCCACTGCGCAGAACCTCCACTCGGCCTCCCGAAGGGGCAGGTAGATCAAGAGCAGATCAAAAGCCAAAGCAAAGCAAAGCAAAGCAAAGCAAAGCAAAGCAAAGCAAAGCAAAGCAAAGCAAAGCAAAGCAAAGCAAAGCAAAGCAAAGCAAAGCAAAGCAAAGCAATAGATTGCGCGATACACAAAACCTGTAGCCGCTGCCGCAGGCTGCGATGAAACCGAGGATTTAAGATTGCCGCCTTCGTCACTTGGCAGCGGCTACAAGTCAGCCGCCAATCAGGGGCTCGAAACCCTCTGCCAACAGCGCGGCAAACGCATCCCGGGCGCTGTGGTTACCGGTTTCGCGGTGCCAGAAAAATTGGTTCTGGATCGGCGCCAATTCGGCAAAGCGGTAGGTGGTCAAGTTCGCGCTGGCGCCAAAATGCTGGAACAGTCCCTCAGGTACTATCGCCAGACCGGCCCCGGCACTGACACAGCCAAAGATGCTTCCCCAACTGGCGTAATCGATGCCGTTGACCTCAAGCCCGCGGGCTGCCAACCCACTCTCTAGCGCCGCACGGTACGGGCAACCGGGCGGCCACATAAAGACGGTGTGCCGATGCACATCGCCAAGACTCGCAAGCGGTGCCAGTGCTGAACTGGCGATCACGATCAGCGGTTCGTAGTACAGCGCGGTCTTAGCCAGCTTGGGCTGGTCGCTATCACCTGCAATCAGAGCGCCGTCCAGTCGGTGATGCTGCACGTCATCGAGTAACTGGCGCCATTGACCGGTGACCAGTTCCAGCGTCACTTGTGGGTAGCGCCGATGAAACTCGGCCAGCAAAGGCGGCAGCCTCCCCGTGGCACAGGACTCTATCGCCCCGATCCGCAGTTTGCCCGTGGGTACGGCATGGGGTTGGACGGAACGCTTTGCCTGATCAACCAGCGCCAGGATTTGCTCGATATAACCGACAAAGACCCGGCCCGAAGGACTGATGCGCAGCCCTCGACCCGCTCGGGTGAACAAAACGGTGCCCAGTTCTCTCTCCAGCTGTTTGATCCGGGTCGTGATATTCGACGGCACGCAATGCAACTGCTGAGCCGCCAGCGCAATGCTGCCGCACTCTGCCACCGCCTTGACCATACGTAACTGGCTTAATTCCATTACTCACTCCTGGAGACTACAGAACTCTTTATATATCACTTGTTATGGGTTGGGAGATTGACAAAAATTGAATTCCGCAAACAGCTTTGCTGAAGAAAAACAAGATAAATCCTGGCCCGAAAGTCATCTTGGAGTGAACATTTTGAACACTAAAGAAGCTGTTATCGAGGCATTGGCACGCACCGTCTTCGATCATGGTGCGTTGAATAACGAATTTTATCGACGTTGGCCAAGTACCCCCATGAAACTCCATGAGGTCGAAATCTTTGCACGAAATTATTGGGCCAGAACCCGTCGCACTGCAATGATAGTAGCGCTGTCCTTATTGCGAGCTAAGCCATTGTCTGCACGCGTCGAAATCGTCAAGAGTATTTATTCAGAACTGGGCTGCGGTGATGCAAAAAGAGCCCATAGCGTACGCCTGCAAAACTACTTGCTCGACTTGCCAAGTCGTTTGGCCAGACGAACTTATACCGTGAATGAATTGGAAGCAGGACAGGTGCTCACTTCAACCAGCCTGTTTATTGAGGAACAAGATGCACTGTATGCACCTGAAGGACAAGGGCACCCGTCAAGCCTTGTGCTGGGAGCGTTGCTGGCGCAAGAGTGGCTGGCATACTCAATGTTGACGCACTTATATGAAGGTGCACGAAATTATCAATACTTATACTCGGACAATGATGAATTTCATGGGCAGTGTGAATATTTTTATATACACATAGGCGAGGCTGAAAAAAGCCATAAAGTTCAATCAATCACAGCCGCAGCACTTGAATGCCACAGCGAAGAAGATCTGGTCGGGTTAACCACAGGATTCAATCGTTTTCTCGATATTACTGAAGCCTACTGGAACGGTATTGCAGGAGCCATTGAGGGTGTTGGCGAACTGGATGCCAACATTTGAAGTCCCCTGTAAAGAGGCAAATAGTCGCCGCCATGGCCGCTGTTGTGCTCTGTTGGGCGTATTCACCGATTGGCATTAGTATCGGTCTGCAAAGTTATTCGCCCGGGCATCTGGCGTTGCTGCGATTCTTGATTGCCTCGATATTTATGGGGGGGGTCGCGCTCTTTATGCCCATTGGTCTGCCAAGGCTCAGGGATGTGCCTTGGCTGTTAGTTCTGGGGTTTTTCGCCATCGTGTTGCATCACGTTGCGCTCAACTTCGGACAGCGATGGGTAAGCCCTGGCGCTTCCAGTGTATTGGCGCAGTCCGCGCCCTTGTTCAGTACGTTGATCGCCCGTGTGTTTTTGAAAGAGCCTGTCAGTCGTTGGCGCTGGCTATGGGTGGGTGTGGGCTTGCTGGGTGCGCTGATAGTGGTGGTGACCGATAAAGGCGTCGCGCAGTTTGAACCTCAGGGGCTGCTGATTTTGCTGGCGGCGTTTTCATGGAGCGTTTATTTCGCGTTGCAAAAGCATTACTCCAATCACTACAGCCCTCTAACGTTGGTTTGTTACACGATCTGGGGCGGGACGTTGCTACTGGGTGTGTACGTGCCGGGGCTTATGGATGAGGTCTTGAGTGCGCCAGCCCGGGTGAATGGTGCGGTGCTGCTGCTCGGAATTTTCCCCAGTGCATTGGCGTATCTGTTCTGGGCCTTTGTGCTGGCGCGCACCGAGGTCAGCCGCGCAGTGGCTGTGATGTATTTGATTCCGCCGGTGGCGATGGTAATGGCGGCCGTTATTTTAGGCAGCAAAGTCTCGATGGGGGTGGTAGCAGGCGCAGCCATCGTGTTGTTCAGTGTGATGGCAATGAGTCGAGTGCGTTGACGGTAACCTCCAGGAATGCCGCGCAGCCCGGCATTGCGCTGGTGTACTTCGTGTTTTGCAGCAGCCTGGATGTGATTGCCAACCGTCTGGTGAAGCGCTAAACACCCGTGGGAGCGGGCTTGCTCGCGATGCCGGCGACGCGGTCTGCCTGGCAAATCGCAGTGATACCATCGCGAGCAAGCCCGCTCCCACAAAGGGGGTGGCGCTTGGTCAAGCCAGGGTTTCAATCACCGCCCATACCGGCACCAACCCCAGCGGCAGCCACACGGCCAGCCGTGGCCGGTAAGGCAACAACATCAGCAACCCGAAGCCGCCCAGCGAAAGCATGCCCAGCCAGCCGACAGGCCCCATGGCCCAGCCCCAGGCCTTGCCACAAAAGTACAAACTCAGACCCAGGCAGATCCAGCCGCCAACCCGCAACACACGCCGCAACCTGGCTGACGGGGCTTTGTTCCACACCTGTTTGTAGTGACGCTCCAGCCCCTGGCACAGGGCAAGCATGCCGATATAAGCCAACGCCAGGGCCGCAAAAAAATGAGCCAGCATGTCAATTCACCTCGGCCATGACAGCGGTCTTTTTACGCGGCACCCGCTCCACCGCCGGTTGCGATACTTTCCAGCACGCCCATAGCAACAGGGCACCCAGCGCCATTGCCGTCAGCTCCAGCCCCATGCTGCTGTGCAGCGCCCACGGCTGGTTGACCGTGGCCAGGCTCAGCAGCGGCAAGGTCAGGCACATCACACCCGCCAGCGCCAACTGCTCGCGCCAGGCCTGCATCCGTGGCCTGATCAAGGCATGCAGCAAGCTCAACGCCCACATCCCAAAGAACACGTTCAGCTCGGCATCGCTGCGTTGCGCCATGCCGGCCGGCAACAGGTGATTGCCCCACAGCAAGCTGATGCAGGCCAGGCTCAAACCCGCCATCACGGTGACGTTGATCGCTTCCACCACACGGTACAGCACCTGCGCAACGCGGCTTTCGCTGGCGTATTTGCGCCGACGCTTGACCGTGAACAGCACCAGGCCGCTGCCGATCATGGCACTGCTGATCAGGCCGCAGATGAAGTACAGCCAGCGCATCGGGTAGCCCCCAAACTGGGCGAAGTGCAACCCGGAAACCACCCGGTGCGTGAGGACTGTGGAACGCATCTCGGTGGGCCCGGACAACTGCTCGCCCGTGACCCCGTCAAAGCGCATGCCGCCGCCTTTGATCAGGGCGATGCGATTGCCCAGGATCGGGCGAATCTGGATTTCGGCATTGCTCTTCCCGGGGTTGCTGATGCTCACCCCGCTCAATGGCCCCATGACCTCGCGGGCCTTGGCCAGCAACGGTGCGATGGCCACCAGCGGCGCCGGTTCGACCGCCTGCGGGCGTTTGATTTCAAGCGCCGGTGGCGCCGTGTCCTGGGCCTTGAAAAAAGCCTCGCGGTTGCCATCGAACAAGGCGTCCATGGCCGCCGGCATGTAGATCACCAAAAAAATCGCCAGCCCGCTGTAGGTGATCATCAAGTGAAATGGCAACAACAGCACGGCACTGGCGTTGTGGGCATCAAGCCAGGAGCGCTGGCCCTTGGCGGGGCGAAAGGTGAAGAACTCCTTGAAGAACTTTTTGTGAATCACGATGCCGCTGACCAGTGCCGCGAGCATGCCCATTGCCAGGGCGCCGACCAGATAGATCCCGATCATGCGCGGCATGTGCAAGGTGAAGTGGAACAGGAAAAAGAACCGTCCTCCCACCGTTTCGCGCACCGGCAACACTTCGCCGCTGTCGGGGTCCAGGGTCACTGACACCCCGTCACGGCGCCCACCGGTCGAAGCCTGTAGCTGCGGCGACCGCGCGTAAGGCAGGCTGATGCCCCATTGTTTGGCGCCGGGTTCATGCTCACTCAGATAACCCAGCGCGCGCTGCACTGCCTGCTCATCGGTCAACTGGTGTGCAGGCAGTTCGGGGTTCATCCAGTTGTCGATCTCCTGATCGAACACCGCAAGGGTGCCGGTCAAAAAAATCACAAACAGCAACCATCCAACAATCAGGCCGCCCCAGGTGTGCAGCCAGGCCATGGATTGGGTCAGGGTCTGTTTCATCCCATGCGCTCCAGCAGTTGAGGCCAAAAACCGATGGCAGCCAGGGGCACCGCGAGCACCGCCCCCATCCATGCCGACCACTGATGGCGGGCGGCAAATGCCCACAAAATGGCAAAGGTGTAGATCACAAACGACAGCAGGCTGGCGACGATCATCGAGTCTACGTTGTCCAGCGGCAACAGCCGGGCCAGCGCCGCGGTAAAGGCGTAGGTAAAGACATAACCGCCCACCAGTGCGGCCAGTGTGCGAGACAGGATCGGCACCCAGGCCGAGGTTGCGAGTTTCATGTATTGATCCTTCATCGAGCCCTGCGTTTTGCCTGTGCCAGATGCGACAACGGCGCGGCACCCGTTACTCACGGATGTCGCGCCTGAAAGTGCCTGCACTGCGAGCAGTGAGGCCGACGTTGTATCAGAACGAACTGGTCACCGACGCGAAGTAGGCACGGCCCGCTTCGTTATAGGTTTGTGCACCCGCCTCGTCTGCGTTGCCCTTGCGGTACAGCTGTTTGTCGAACAGGTTATTGATGCCCACCCGCACGCTGAAGTTTTTGTTGAACTCATAACCGCTGCTCAAACCCACCAGACCGTAGGGGTCAACCGGTTGCTGCACCGATTTGTCCAGCGCTTCGTTGGCGCGGTTGTTACGTTTGGGCGCTTCCTGCTTGCCATAGTAAGTACCGCTGACCTGGAACGACAGCTTCTCGGTGGCATACCAGTCCAGCATGGTATTGAGGGTGTACTTGGGGATGATGCTCAGCGGATCACCGGTTTCCTTGTCCTTGCTTTCGATCATGTAGGTCAGGTTGGTGTTCCAGTCCATATCTTCGCGCAGGCTGACGAACAGGTTGCCTTCAACCCCTTGCACGATGGCCTTGCCGCTGTTTTCCCATTGCAGAACCCGACGCCCGTTTGGCAAGCGGAATGCCGCTTCGTTGCTGGCATTGATCTTGTTCTGGTAGTCATTGCGGAAATACGTCGCGCTGGTGCGCCATGTGCCTTTGTCGAACGCCAGGCCGATCTCTTTGTTGACGCTGATTTCCGGCTTCAGGTCCGGGTTGCCCACCAGGTAGCAGCCACCCAGGTTGGCCTCAACCGAGCTGCAACCGTTGCCACGGCTGTACAGCAGGTAGTTGGGGTTGGACTGGTACAGGTTCGGGGTTTTGTAGGCCCGGGCAATACCGCCCTTGATGCTCAGCTCATCGGTGATCTGGTGCGAAGCGTTGAGGCTCGGGCTCCAGTTGCCGCCGAACTCGCTGTGATGGTCAAAACGTACGCCCGGAGTGACGATGGTTTTGGCGCCGACTTCGATGTTGTCTTCCACATAGAACGCGTAGCTGTTGGCCGTGGATTTGGTTTGGGTGCGGTCGGTTCCGGGAAGGCTCGGGATATCGCCTGTGCCCGGGTCCCAGCTTTGCGGGCGCAACGAGCCCGGGTCGTTCAGCGACTCGTACAGGTATTCGCCGCCCAGGGTCAGCACCTGGGGAGTGCCCATGGTCAACGGCAAGTTCACTTCGCCAGTGGCGCGGGTATTGCGCAAGCGCGATTCAAATTTGCCGGCACTTTCAGACGGCGCGCCTTCGCCATAACCGGCCAGGCCTTCGTTCAGGCGGGCGTTACGGGTCAGGTCGTGGCTCAGGGAGGCGCTGGTCGAGCCCCAGTCGAACGAACCATTGTGGGTCGCGGAGAAGGTGCTGCGTTGCAACACACTGGTTTCTTTGCCCGTGAGGCTGTTAACAAAATCACCGCCGCTGTTGAGCATGGTGTCGCCGGCAAAAATGTTGCCCTGGCGGCTGTAGCTGGCTTCCAGGTCCAGGGATTGCTCCGGGGTGAACTGCCAGCTGATCAAGCCGTTCACATCCTTGTTGCGCACGCCTTCACGGCCTGCCACGACGCTGTCGGGCGAGGCTTGCGCCGCAGTGTTGATGCCCGGGTCATCGGCGTCGGTCTTGTTCACGCCACCGTATACACGAAACACCAGATCATCCGTGATCGGCCCGCTGAGGTTGAAGTTGGTGCGCTTGCTGACGCCTTCGGAGTCGTCTTCCGGCGACAGGTAGTACGCCGTCACCGAGCCCTTGAGTTTGTCGGACGGGCGCTTGGTGATGATGTTGACCACCCCGCCCATGGCGCCCGAACCGTAGCGGGCAGCCGCAGGGCCGCGCAGGATTTCGATGCGCTCGACTTCTTCCGCCGGTACCCAGTTGGTTTCGCCACGGGTATCACGGTCGCCGCTCCAGCCATAACGCTGGGCGTTACGCGAAGAAGACGGCTTGCCGTCAATCAGGATCAGGGTGTTTTCCGGGCCCATGCCGCGCAGGTCGATCTGGCGGTTGTTGCCGCGAGCACCGCTGGAACTGTTACCGGTCAGGTTGACCCCCGGCTCGCGCCGAATGATGTCGGAGAGGTCATTGGCCGGCGGGCGCTTCTTGATGTCTTCGGCGGTGATGATCGACACCCCGGGCGCCTGCTTGAGCTCTTCGGCAGCAGTGCCCAAAACACGGGTTTCTTCCAGTTGCAATGCTTGCCTGGTGCCATCGACCGCCAGGTCGGTGGTCTCCACCGGCACCTCGTCACGATCGCGCTCAAGCGCATCGGCCAAAACGGTGGGTGACGCCAGGGCGGCAACGAAAGCCAGTGAAAGATGACTGCGGTTGAATCGAGACGACATGTCCAGTTGATCCCTTAACAATGGAGTGTGCTCAGCAGGCCAAAGGCTGGAAATCGCTGTCGCACGAACCCGAAAGGACACGACGTTTTTAGCTCTCCCCGGCACTGCCAGGGCTGCAATGATAAACACTCTCATTTGAGAGTAAAGCGCAATTGACACTAATCCTCATTCGCAAGTTCCCCAATCCCTTTGTTTTAGAGCCTTTTCCTACAGAAAAAAAATTAAATTCATTGCAAAACACAGCTCAAATTGAGAGAAACACCGCCGCAAGTCGCCCTCTCCCATCACTTTTTGAGTCCCACAGCATGACAACCGAACTTCAGATCACCGACCTTGTGCAGGGCGACGGCAAAGCCGTGGTCAAAGGTGCCTTGATCACCACCCAATACACCGGCTGGCTCGAAGACGGCACGGTGTTCGACTCTTCCTTTGAACGCGGCAAGCCGTTCCAGTGCGTGATTGGCTCCGGGCGCGTCATCAAGGGCTGGGACATCGGCCTCATGGGCATGCAGGTCGGGGGCAAGCGCGAACTGAAGGTTCCTGCTCATCTGGCCTATGGTGAAAGAAGCATGGGCGCGCATATCACACCGAACTCCAACCTCAGGTTTGAGATCGAACTGCTGGAAGTGCTCACGCGCGACGATTGATCGCGGCGGCACATAAGCAGCATTTTTCAGGAGTCAGGCTGGGTGAATCGATTTTTCAGGCATTTTTTGCCGGTATTGCCGCTGGTGGTACTGGCGGGTTGTAGCAGTCAGGGCACGCAGACACTGCCGAATCTGACCCCCGAACAGAGCCGCGCCCGCATCGTGCAATTGATGCCGGCCAAAACACCGGATCGCCAGGGCTGGGCCACCGACATCCAGGCCGCTTTTACCGCCCAGGGGCTGGCCCCCAGCGACGAAAACCTGTGCTCGGTACTCGCCGTCACCGAGCAGGAGTCCACCTTTCAGGCCGACCCGCCAGTGCCGGGCCTGGCCAAGATCGCCCGCACGGAAATCAACCGTCGCGCCGGCAAGCTGCATATCCCGCAATTTTTGGTCAACAGCGCACTGAATATCACCTCCCCTACAGGCAAAACTTACAACCAGCGCCTGGATGCCGCCCGCACCGAAGGCCAGCTCAGCGCCATTTTTGATGATTTCATTGGCATGGTGCCGATGGGCAAAACCCTGTTTGGCAGTTTGAACCCGGTGCACACCGGCGGTCCGATGCAGGTCAGCATTGCCTTCGCCCAGCAGCGGGCGCGGGACTACCCCTACCCGGTTGCCCACTCGATCCGCCAGGAAGTCTTTACCCGGCGCGGCGGCATGTACTTCGGCATTGCCCATTTGCTGGGCTACCCCGTCGACTACAGCGAGTCGCTGTACCGTTTTGCCGACTTTAATGCCGGCTGGTACGCCAGCCGTAATGCCGCTTTCCAGAACGCCGTGAGCCAGGCGTCCGGCATCCCGCTGGCACTGGATGGCGACCTGACGGTGCCCGGTTCGTATGCGCTCGGGTCAACCGAGCGGGCAGTCCGGGCGCTGGGCAAGCAACTGAAACTGAGCGACAACGCCATCAGAAACCAGCTACTCAAAGGCGACAGCCTGGACTTCAATGACACCGACCTCTACACGCGGGTCTTCGCCCTGGCCGAGCGCCAGCAAGGCAAAACCCTGCCCCGCGCCGTGCTGCCGGGCATCACCCTGCAAAGCCCGAAAATCACCCGCACGCTGACCACGGCCTGGTTTGCCAAGCGCGTCGATGAGCGTCGCCAGCGCTGCATTAACCGGGCGAAGGCACTACCGGCGCCCTGAACAAGTTCAGATACGAACAAAGCTATTGAAATAATTCACATGCGGAGTATGGTCGAAGTTAATGACATTCAGGAGAACGCCATGGGACTCGCAGCCCGCAACCTCGAACCCGATATCACCACAGGTGATGCCGGCCGTGTGGCCCTGACCTTTTTCTTCAACCTGATGGAGCATTGGGGTTGCAGTAAGGAGCAGCAATGCACGCTGCTGGGGGCCATAGGCAACACCACCTACTTCAAGTACAAAAAACTGCCCAATGTGCGCTTGCCCCACGACACGCTGGAGCGGATTTCGTACCTGATGGGGGTGCACAAAGCGCTGCGAATCCTGTTCAGCAACCAGCCCGAGCGCGCCTATGAGTGGGTGCACAAACCCAATACCGCTGCGCCCTTTAATGGTCAGAGCGCCTTGAGCTACATGCTCGCAGGCCAGGTGGTCGACCTGGCTGACGTGCGTCGTTATCTGGATGGAGTGCGCGGCTGATGCCCGATGCGCCTCTGCCCGCCGTCCTGCCCGACTGGGGCAAGGCCTATCGCATTATCAACAGCGCATTCCCGCCGCTCAGCGTGTTTGAAGACACCCTGGACCCGGCAGACCTGGAGATTGCCTTTGCCCTCGAAAGCCTGACCAATGACCGGCTGCGTGACGCGGCCGGTTTGCTGTGCCGGGTCCGGCCCGAGGACCGGCTGTGCGGCGAGGGCTCAACTGTGGTGATGGCCGCCTTTACCCATATTGGCCGGGCCAGCCGGTTTACCGACGGCACGTATGGTGTGTACTACTGCGCCAGCAGCGTTGAAGCGGCAATCGCCGAAACCTGCTTTCATCAGGAGCAGTTCTGGCGGGCCACGCAGGAAGCCAGTATCGAGATCACCCTGCGCACCTACATCAACAGGGTGCTGCAACCGATGATCGACGTGCGTGCCGTACCCGAACTGCACCAGCCATCGCCTTCCAGTTACGGCATCTGCCAGGACTTCGCCCGCCCCCTGCGTGAAAACCTGGCCTGGGGCCTGCTTTACAACAGTGTGCGGCTTGCCGGCCATGAATGCGTGGCAGCGTTGCGCCCACCTGCGCTCTCGCTGCCGGTGCAGGGTCAACATTTTCGGTATGTGTGGGATGACAAGACGCAAGCCATTGCGTGGGTGTTGCAGGTCAGTGAAGTGGTGCGTTGAAACTGCCTGGGTGGCGTCACTGTTGTCACCCAGGCCCGTTCAGTTCAAGCGTTACAAACCATCAGTCGGTTTAAGCGTACGCTCGGCAACGGCTTCAGCGCTTTTTTCCTGCCAGACCGGCCAGTAAGAGGCGCGTTTCTTCTCAACGCTGGCTTTGACGCGTTCGTACCAGGCCAGGGATTTTGGCGAGTTGGTCACCAGATCCGTGTCCTCAACCCAGCCTTTGAAATTTTTCGATTTCAGGCTGTGGGCGGCTTCGGGATCATTGCTGATCGGCCATAGAGAAAAACGGGCTTTCCACAGACCCATGCGTGGCGTTACCAGGGCGTAGTAGGTTTTGCCGGCAACCAGATCGGCTTCCATAAAGTCAGCTGCTTCGGACACCACCATAAAGGTGTGTTTACCCGGGGTAGTCGGGTAGGCGATCTTGGTGCCGTTGGCCATCACCCCGATAAACCGGGTCTTGCCATCTGTCACGTCATACAGCGAAGAAACAATCGCTTTACCGGTATAGGCATCGCGCATGAACACTACTTGCGCCGAGTCTGCCGCAGCCGGCGGCAACGTCTGGTCGGCCACAGGTGCCATGGGGTTGCTTACGCAACCGGCCAGCAACAAGGTGCCCAACAAGGTAAAGATATAAAACACGCGCATCTACAGCTCCTTTGAATGATGACTTCCTGACCCGGCCTCTGCCGGGCCCGCGGCATTATCGACACATGTTGGCCTGGTCACAAACGAAACCACCCATATGCATTCCTGCATGCAAGCCGACCTCAAAGGGTGTACTGCTTGAACAGCTCCTCCTTGATGATCAGCAGCGCGTCTTCGTAGTAGCGTTCGCCCCGGGCTTCGCTGAGTAAAACCGAGCGCACACTGCCTTCGCCTTCGCCGGGGATGTGTTCGCAGGTCAGGAAGAACTCGGCGGTTTCGGGCTTGAACTCCAGGTAGTAAAACAACTCGCGGCCTTCGCGGTGCCAGTAACCAATTTCTCTGCGCATGGATCTGCCTTCTGTGAAGATGCCGGGCTTTGTGCTGCCCGCTAACTTGATGCTGTCGCCCACGAGGTGCGTGTTGCCGCAACCCGCTCCAGTGCCACTTTCAGAGCCTGGGCACTCGCGGCCGCTGTCAGGCTGATGCGCACCGCGTTGGCCGGGGTGGATTTAACCGCAAAAACGTCCGCCGGCACCACGTCTACTCCCGCCGCGCGGCAAACCTCGGCGAGCGAGGCCTCCCCCTCATCCACTGTCAGCCAGATATGCGGCGACGGCGTCTGTGCCTGGTACATCGCCGGGCCCAACAGCTTTTTCGCCAGCCGCCAGCGCCGGGTCACTTCTTCGGTTTGCCACTGCACCCGCGCTTGCGCCGTGCCATCGCCGATCCATTGGCAGGCGATGGCCATGCACAGCGGCGCCACCCCCCAGTGCGCCGACTGCGCATAGGGATCAATGCGTGCCAGCAACTGCGGGCTGGCCACGATCCAGCCCAGGCGCACGCCCGCAGCGACGGTCTTGGACAGGCTGCTCACCAGCACCCCGTAATCCGGCAAGTGCCGGTACAACGGCGGGCTGTCCGTGAGGGCACCGTACACGTCGTCTTCAATCACCCGGACCCCGTGACGCCGGGCAATGTGTGCAATCGCCTGTTTGCGCTCAAGGCTCATCACCGCTGAGGTCGGGTTTTGCAGGGTCGGCGTCAGTACGGCAATCCGTGCGCCCGTGGCGCGAATCATCCGGTCGAAGTCCTCCGGCACGATGCCCTCACGGTCGAGCGCCACCCCGTGCATCGGCAGGCGCAGCTGCACGCAGGCGGCCTTTATCCCCGGCGCGGTAAAGGCTTCGACCAGCACCGGATCACCGGCCTGGCACAGCGACAACAACACGGTAAACAACCCTTGCTGGGCGCCGGTACAAAGCATGACGTTATCCACCATCAGGTCCAGCCCGCGGCCCTTGAACCAGGCTGCGCCCTGCACTCGCGCCCTGAGCAGATCCGCCGCACTCAGGTAGCCCTGCAAACGGATCGCCTGGCGGCTGTCGAGCAACCAGGACAAGGCCTGTGCATCCGTTTCACCGTGGTGGTCGATGGCCGGGACATTGGTCCTCAGGTCGATTCGCATCGCATGTTCATCGGCGTTTTGCAGCCTGAACAGGGTTGCCTCCTGACTGCCCGCCAGGACATAGGTGCCACGCCCCACCTCACCCGAAACCAGATGTCGACGCGCCGCCTCGCGGTACGCCTGCATCGTGGTGCTGGGGTTCCAGCCCAGCGCCCAGGCCAGTCGCCGCTGGGGGGGCAAGCGGGCGCCGGGTTGCAGTTCACCGCTCGCGATGGCCCGGGTAATGGCTTCGACCAACGCCAGATAGCGGGGCTGGTCGGTGTCGTTGAGAGTCGGTATCCACATTTATTGTTGGCCATGCAATATAAGGGTCGGCCCATACAATGCGTTGTGCCTAGAATCGAGTCAAACCCCTCGATGACGGTGCGCCATGTTTGATTTGAATGCCCTTCGCCTTGCAGCACACGCCGTGCACCAGACCCTGGCACCCACCCCGCAGCTCGCCTGGCCTTTGCTGGCTGATCGCCTGGGTTGCACCGTGTGGGTCAAACATGAAAACCACACACCTACCGGCGCATTCAAAGTGCGCGGCGGGTTGCTGTATGTGCAGGGCTTGCTCGCCCGGGAGCCGCAGACCAAAGGGCTGGTCACCGCTACTCGCGGCAATCACGGGCAAAGCCTGGCCCTGGCGGCCCGGCGCATGGGGCTGCCGATCCGTATCGTGGTGCCCGAAGGCAACTCACTGGAAAAAAACGCCGCCATGGTAGCCCTGGGCGCGACAGTCATTGAGTGCGGCAAAGACTTTGATGAGGCACGGACCGAGGCCGCAGCACTGGCCAGAACCCATCAATGGCATCTGGTGCCCGCCTTTCACCCCGATCTGATTCGCGGGGTCGCCACCTATGCGCTGGAGCTGTTTGAAGCCGTGGAAGAGCTGGACACGGTGTATGTCCCCATTGGCATGGGCTCAGGGATTTGCGGGCTGATCCAGGCCCGTGACCTGCTGGGCCTGGACACCGAGATCGTGGGCGTGGTGTCTGCCCATGCCGACGCCTTTGCACAAAGCTTCGAACAGGGCCGGGTAGTTTGCACGGACTCGGCCCACACTTTCGCCGACGGCCTGGCCTGCCGCCAGCCGCTGCCTGAAGCCCTGGCCATTATTGCCCAGGGCGCGGCACGGGTGATTCGGGTATCAGACCGGGAGATCGAACACGCCATTCGGGTCTACCATGAAACCACCCACAACACCGCCGAAGGGGCCGGTGCCGCGGCGCTGGCCGGGTTGATCCGCGAGCAATCGCAGCAACAGGGCCGACGGGTTGCCCTGATCCTGAGCGGAGCCAATATTGACCGGCAGCTGTACGCCGGGATTCTGGCTGACGGTGCTGAGCCATCCCCCCAACTGTAAAAGCGCAAGGAGCCACGATGCAGTGCCAGATTCGACGCGCCACCCAACTCGATGCACCCGCCATCAGCAAAGTGGTGATCGCCGCTTTGCGCGAGTCCAATGCCCGGGACTACCCACCCGAGGTGATCGCCGAGGTCGAGCAGCACTTCTGTCCGGCCTCGATCCTGACGCTGATGAAACAGCGTCAGATGTACGTGGCCGTGGTCGAGCAACACGTGGTCGGCACCGCCAGCCTGGATCAGGCGGTGGTACGCAGTGTGTTCGTCAGCCCGCGCCATCAGGGGCGCGGGATCGGCCAGCAGTTGATGGCGCGCCTCAAGGAGGCGGCCCTTGCCGCGCAGGTCGAGGAGTTGCGGGTGCCCTCATCGCTGACCGCCGAATCGTTCTACGCACAACTGGGTTTTCAAAAAATCCGCGATGAGTTTCACGGGGTCGAGCACACAGTCATCATGGCCTTGCGTCTGGACGCCTGAATCGTCACGCGGCTATGCTGCCCCAATGACTCCCTCAACGGTGCTTCGCTCACCCTGCCCTCCCGGCGCCTGCATTTGCGAGCGGGAACAGCTGTTGAGGGCGCCTGATAGCGACCTGCGCATCTTCAGCCTCACACGCCAGGCCGAGAAGGTGCTGCTGGAACGGCTGGAAAATATTCAAAGCCTTGGCGACCTGGAACATCTGCGCCGCCGCATGCGCGAGCAATTGGGGATTGAGGTGCAGATCGACCCGGGGGTCACTGAAGTTCGTACCATGCGCGGTATTGCCATTCGCCTGGCCGAGCAGCCGGGGCTGTGCCGCAAAACCCGCCAGGCCATCCCGGCCGCCATTCGCCGGGCCCTGGAAAAACACCCCGAAATCGCCTACAAACTGCTGGATGATCAAGGTCTGTTCCGTGACACCTGATACCGCTCTCGCAGAGGCTTTTGGCCCTGAAATAGTCGTATTTTGCAGTAGATGCATGATTTAACTTGCCATAACCCGAATGGCTGCCATATAAGCGCGTCTTTTAAATTAAATGAGTCATATCATGAGTGCCGGATTCACCGAGGACGACATGCGCAGAGCGCTCGGCCTTGACCTACCTGCTGCCCCTGTTCAACCCGAGGTCGAAGCTGCCCCGGCGAAAGTCGCGCCAGCCCCCAAGCCTGCCCCGAAGAAAGTTGCCGCCCCTGCCTCGGCGCAATCACCTGCGCCCAAAAAACGCAGCGGCCCGATCCTTCGCGTCACGATGCGGGTGACCAAAGTGTTCGACGGTGAAGAAACCCTGTTCGTGCACGATTCCAAGGACCTGAGCCGGTTCAATGCCGAGCAAGAAGCCAAAAAGGCACTGGCCAAGGCCGGCTTCAAATACTTTGAGCTCTCGTCCATCGTATCTGTGGACTGACTTCAAGCCTCAACCTGCCCGGCAAACGTCAGGCCCCTCGCGCCCATCCAAGGAGCCCGCACATGCAATCCCAACCCCTGAACGCCAGCGATTTTGAAGTGATCGAAAACACGCTGCTCAAATACGGCGACGATCACTCTGTCCTCAACCCTTCAGAACTGGACGGCTACTTCACAGCCCTGGTTTCGAGCCCGACACGGGTAGATATCGCCGACTGGTTCCCGGCGATCTGGGGCGGTCAGAACCCGGCCTGGCAAACCCCGCAGGAAGCCAAGCAGTTCATCGAGTTGAGCGTGCGCCACATCAACACCCTTGCCAGGCAGCTGGCCGAGGACAGCGCTGCATTCGCTCCCCGCTTCGAACAGACCGAGCATCTGGGGCAAGACGTGACGCTGGCTGAAGAGTGGTGCTTCGGTTACACCCGCGCAGTCGCCATCTGCAACTGGCCGGCATTGCCTGCACCCCAGGCCATCCTGCTGCAAGCCATTGCCGATTGTGCCGAGCAGGACAACTTCGAACTGCCCGAAGACCTGGACGTGGCGGCCCATCAGCAAGCTGTTGCAGCCATTGCACCGGCTGCACGGGCATTGCATGACTTCTGGTTGAGCCAGCGCTGATCCATGACCACCCTTACCCACTTCGACACCCCGGTCAGCGAGCCGATCAACAGCCAGATCCTGCAGCTTGTGGTCGACCACCTCACCGACATCAGTGCGATGGAAATCGCACCGAGCAATCTGCTGTACAGCATTTACCAGTACGCCATTGGCTTTGAAGTGCATCTGTACCTGCAAGCCCTTGGCGGGTCCAGGGGGATTGCGGTTGAGCTGATTGTGGCAACCGATGCCCAGGACCCGGACAAAGTGACCGGCTTCGCCCTGTACCTGCCGGCCAAGGATGACCCGCAGGCCTGCGCCATCGCCTACATGGCAGAACTGGCCAGCCATCGCCATCTGGGTATCACCCGGGCAATGGTGCAAGAAGTGGTGCGCCGCTACCCCCATACCGAACTGAGCTGTTCCGTGGCCAGGGTTGCTGCGTTTCAAGCCATGGGTTTACAGGTCATCGGCACCCGTGGCCCGCAAGTGCTGATGAACACCCGCGACCACAGCAGCGATGGCCTGACCGGCGTCCTCGACGTGGCGGCGATCTACAACTCCACTGAAGTGCGCCAGATCCATACCTACCTGCTGCAACGCAACGGCAAAAAGGCGATGCTCGACGCGGAAAAAAAACGCGATCGCCAAATCGATCAACTGACGGCCAGGGCCAAAGCCTTCGTGGCCCTGGAAAAAGACTAAAAAGCAGAAATAACGCATCATGGGCGCACTCCGCTTAGAGGGAACCTATATGCGTACTCACTTAACCCTGGCCCGTCTGGGTGCCTTGACCCTGGGTCTGGCGTTTGGCCCTTGGGCCTTCGCCAGCGAAGAGTCGCAACTGATCGATTCGATCAACGCCTGGCGCAGCCAGATCCAGCTGTGCGCCGGTCAGTCTTCTCAAGAGTTGCCACCACTGTCGGCGGACACCCGGCTGATACTGCCGGCCAGCAGCTTCGGGGATCTGCAGCAAGCACTCGGGCGGGCTGCGTACCCGATGGTCAACGTACAGGCGATCAACCTCACCGGCCCCCGCGATGCCCAGGCCGCCATGAAGGCGGTGCAGGAAAGCTTCTGTCGCGTGGTGCTGGACCCGCAATTTGTCGATATCGGCGTCAGCCATGACCAGCGCGACTGGCGCATCGTACTGGCCCGCCCGCTGCTGGCGGCACGCTTGGGCGACTGGCAAGCCGAAGGCCGCAAGGTACTTGAAATGCTCAACAGTGCCCGCACCCAGCCACGCCAGTGCGGCCCCCAGGCCTTTGGCCCTGCGGCCCCGCTGACCTGGAATGCCACCCTGGCAACCGCCGCCGAAACCCACTCGCGGGACATGGCCAATAACAACTACTTCGATCACAAAGGCCGCGATGGCTCGACGCCGGGCGATCGCGCTGAACTGGCGGGTTATGACGCGCAACAGATCGGTGAAAATATCGCGGCTGGGCAAGACACCACGCGCAAGCTGGTTGACGGCTGGCTGGCCAGCCCTGGCCATTGCGCCAACGTGATGAACCCTCAGTTTCGCGAGGTGGGTGCAGCCTATGCGGTAGACCCGAAGAGTGACGCGGGGATTTACTGGACGGCGTTGTTCGGTACGCAGTAAGTGCGCAGAGGTCGTTGCGAAGGGATCTTGCGAGGATAAAGCGAACAAAGAAGCCCCACCCGACGGTCGTCAGGCGGGGCTTTTTTTTACAGCGCCATGTCGGCCGCAGGGTTGCTTGGCGCAGGCGTGGCCGGCGCAGCAGGTGCCGCTGGTGTAGCGGTTGCCGCAGGGATCGCCGGTGGTGGAGTCAACTGCAGAACTTCAGCAGTGTATGCCCACTCCTGAGCAACGCGCTCAGGCGAACCGTTGAGCTTGGTGCCATAGCTCGGCACGATCTGGTGCAGCTTGGCTTGCCACTCTGGCGTCGCAACCTTGTCCTTGAACACGGTTTCGAGCACGGTCAGCATGATCGGCGCAGCAGTGGATGCACCAGGGGACGCGCCCAGCAGGCCCGCGATGCTGCCATCTTTGGCGCTGACGATCTCGGTGCCGAGTTTCAGCACGCCGCCCTTCTCTTCGTCACGCTTGATGATCTGAACACGCTGGCCGGCCTGCCACAGGCGCCAGTCTTCAGGCTTGGCGTTCGGGAAGTACTCTTTCAACGCGTTGAAGCGGTCTTCGTCAGACAGCATCAGTTGGCCGGCCAGGTACTCAACCAGTGGGTACTGTTCAATACCGACTTTGGTCATTGGCCAGATGTTGTGGGTCGTGGTGCTGGTCAGCAGGTCGAAGTACGAGCCTTCCTTGAGGAACTTGGTGGAGAAGGTCGCGAACGGGCCAAACAGGATTACGCGCTTGCCATCCAGCACGCGGGTATCCAGGTGCGGAACCGACATCGGCGGTGCGCCAACCGAAGCCTTGCCGTAGGCCTTGGCCAGGTGCTGCTGGGCTACAGTCGGGTTTTCGGTGACCAGGAACGAGCCGCCAACCGGGAAGCCGGCGTATTCCTTGGCTTCAGGAATGCCAGACTTCTGCAGCAGGTGCAGTGCACCGCCGCCAGCGCCGATGAACACAAACTTGGCATCCGTTTCGGTTTTGGTGCCGTCTTTCAGGTTTTTGTACACCACACGCCATGAACCATCTTCATTGCGCTTGATGTCTTCAACTTCGCTCGACAGTTTCAGCGAGAAGTTAGGCTTGGTTTGCAGGTAGGCCGCAAACTGGCGCGTAATTTCGCCGAAGTTGACGTCGGTACCGATCGGGGACCAGGTGGCCGCGATTTTCTGGTTCGGGTCACGCCCTTCCATCATCAGCGGAACCCACTTCTTGATCTGAACCGGGTCTTCGGAGTACTGCATGCCCGCGAACAGAGGGCTGGCCTGGAGGGCTTCGTAGCGCTTCTTCAAGAACTTGATGTTGTCATCGCCCCACACAAAGCTCATGTGCGGAGTGGAGTTGATGAACGAACGCGGGTCTTTCAGAACACCGTTCTTGACCTGCCACGACCAGAACTGACGCGATACCTGGAAAGCTTCATTGATTTCAATGGCCTTCGGGATTTCAACGTTGCCGTTCTTGTCTTCAGGCGTGTAGTTCAGCTCGGCCAGGGCCGAGTGGCCCGTACCGGCGTTGTTCCAGCCGTTGGAGCTCTCAAGGGCAACGCCATCGAGACGTTCAACCATCTCCATGGACATGCCAGGTTCCAGCTCATTGAGCCAGACACCCAAAGTAGCGCTCATGATGCCGCCACCGATCAGCAGCACATCGACCTGTTTGGTCTCGGCAGCCTGCACGGACGAAAGCCCCATGGTCAGCGCCAGGCCCAGTAGCCCCTTATTCACTTTTTTGAACATGTTGTAGTACCTAAGATAAAACGCCATCTACCCGGCACGCGGAGCATGAAGTCCTTCGACCCACCACAGGCTTGTCGCCTGCGATCGAGCCATCCCTCAAGCCCGGAACGGGCAGATATATAAGGCCTGTGCACGTTACAGACCTCACTTTATGTACCTTGGGCGCTGATCTATTGTTGGTTTTGGCTTCAGCTACTTGGGTGACATTTATGGTGTGACTAATGCGACTCCCTTGATATCCGGCCTGCTCACAACTCCTTCCGGGAAGCTGCGTGGAAACGAAAATCCGGGGCGGCCAGCCGACTAGCCGCGACATTCTACCTCAGGCAGCACGGTGGGCGAAGTGCCAGCCGGGCCACAGAGGATAAATCCGGGCATAAAGCTCAGGTATAATCGCGCCTTTGCCCCGCCTATCAACAGGATTCACCCATGTCTTTAAGCAAGCGCACTCAGGCACAGATTGAACGCCGCCTGATTACCTCCCTGACCGAGGCCTGCGAAACGGCCAAAACACAGATCCCGGGGTTTGTCTGGCTGACTCATGTGGTCGACTACGAGGCCTTCCCGGCCAGCCTGAAGGTGGTCTGGGTATTCGACACCCAGGACAGTAAAGACTTCGCCCTGGCTGATGGCGAGGCCGCCTTCATGGGTGAGCTGACAGCACAGGCGCTGGCTGATGCCCAGGTGAAAGTGCGCAATGGGTCGGCTCACGTGTATTTCGACTCCGAAGAAGAATGCCAGCGCAGCTGCGGCGGCAACTGGCCAAAGCGTCTGGCCCAGAAGCAGACAGGCCGCTGAGCCGTGGCAAAAGACATTGAAAACCCGTGCATTGCGGTGTGCCAGTTAAGTGGCGAGTTGTGCGTGAGCTGCGGGCGCACCAAGGAAGACATCCGCAAGTGGCGGAGCATGAAGCGCCCCGAAAAAATGGCCGCCGTGCAACGCGCCAGCACGCGGCTCAAGAGTCTGCGAAAAAAAAACGGTCACTAGGCCAGGTACTTGCCAAACCAGCCCAGCGTCCTGTTCCAGGCCAGCGTCGCTGCTGCTTCATCGTAGCGAGGCGTGGAATCGTTATGAAAACCATGATTTACCCCCGGGTAGACATGCGCTTCATAGACTTTGCCATTGGCCTTCAACGCCTGCTCAAACGCCGGCCAGCCTTCATTGATCCGCGTGTCCAGCCCGGCGTAATGCAGCATCAGCGGCGCCTGAATCCGGCCGACCTCATCGGCACCGGGCTGGCGCCCGTAAAACGATACCGCTGCCCCCAACTCCGGGTAGGCCACAGCTGCCGCATTGGCCACCCCGCCGCCATAGCAAAAACCGGTAATCCCCACTTTGCCGGTGCTTGCGTCGTGCTGCATCAACCACTCCACCGCTGCGAAAAAGTCGTTCATCAGCTTGGTGGGGTCGACCTTTTGCTGCAGCGCCAGGCCCTGCTCGTCGTTGCCGGGGTAGCCACCCACTGACGTCAGGCCATCGGGTGCCAGGGCAACAAACCCCGCCTTGCCCAGGCGCCGGGCGACATCTTCGATGTACGGGTTAAGCCCGCGGTTTTCATGCACCACCACCACGGCCGGCAACTTGCCCGTTGCCCTGGCGGGACGCACAAGGTAGCCGCGCACCTGGCCATGGCCTTTGGGCGAGGGATACATGACGTACTCGGCAACGATATCCGGGTCGGTAAAAGAGACCTGCTCGGCAAGGGCGTAGTCGGGACTCAGTGCGCTCAACACCGAGAGCGCTGACACCCCTGCCGTGAAAATCGCGGCACGGTCCAGAAACTCACGCCGGTTGATCTTGCCGTGGGCGTAGTAGTCATAAAGTTCAAGCAACTCAGGGGCGAAGTCTTTGGCAGTAAGACGCGTCATAAGTGCATTTCCTTTGGCCGGTTGCGCTTAACCATAGAGCAATATGCATCGCCCTACAGCCTGGCATTCTGCAGAGGGCCAGGCTGACTACAGACCTTAGCGCTGACGCAGCGTATTGACCCCGCCCTGACTGGCTGTTTCACGCAGGTACTCGGCCATCGAATCATCCAGCGCCTGTAGCCAGCGCGTGTGATGGGGCACAGCGGTAGTGCCTGTGATCACGGAACGGTAGGACTTGTCGCGATAACCCATGATGTCGCGCTTTTTATCCGTCTTCCACTTGAGGAAAATTTGATTCACCGCATCGATATCAAAGTTGGGGTAATCGGTCTGCTCGATCAGATGCTTGATGTAACTGCCCTGAAATTCGTACATGGATGCGGTGGTGTCCAGGCTGTCTTCCTCGGCCCGCCAGCGCGCGCTGTCGTCCTGCATAACGGATTTTTCAGGCAAGGCGATACGCCCCAGGATGCAGTCGCGAACGAACCAGGCTTGCGCATCGAACAGGTTAAAGCTGTACCAGAGGTCCTGCATGCCGAGGTAGACCAACTGCGGGTTCTGCTCCCAGAAAACACCCTGATACAGGCCCAGCGGCCAAAGCCGGTTGCCGGTTTTAAGGGTCAGCTCGTCAGGCAGAAAAGGAAAATGATGCTTGTAGCCGGTACACAGAATAATCGCGTCGACCCGCTTGCTTGATCCGTCGCCGAAATAGGCGATGTCACCCTCGACACGACTCAAAAGCGGACGCTCTTCCCAGCCCTTGGGCCATTTGTAGCCCATGGGCTGCGTGCGGTAGGTGCTGGTAATCGAACGCGCACCGTACTTGTAGCATTGCGAACCGATGTCTTCAGCCGAGTAACTGCTGCCGATAATCAGCAGATCCTTGCCTTTGAGTTCCGTGGCTTCACGAAAGTCATGGGCGTGCATGATGCGCCCCGAAAAACGCTCAAAACCCTCAAACTCAGGCACATGAGGGGTAGAGAAATGGCCGCTGGCCACGATCACATAATCGAAGACCTGAGTCTGGGTTTGCTGTTGCTCGTAGTCATACACCGTGACCGTGAACTCTCGCGTGCCCTCGTCAAAGCTGACGTGCTTGACCGCCGTATTGAAGCGAATAAATTCGCGCACCCCTGCCTTGCGCACCCGGCCCTGTATGTAGTCCCACAGCACTTCACGAGGCGGATAGGAAGAAATCGGCCGGCCGAAATGCTCGTCGAAACTATAGTCAGCGAATTCCAGGCATTCTTTCGGGCCGTTCGACCAGAGATAGCGGTACATACTTGCGTGAACCGGCTCACCGTGTTCATCCAGGCCTGTACGCCACGTGTAATTCCACATTCCCCCCCAATCGGCCTGCTTCTCGAAGCAAACCACCTGCGGCATGACCGCACCTTTGGCATGCGCCGATTGAAAAGCACGCAGCTGCGCGAGACCGGAAGGACCGGCACCGATAATTGCGACACGAACAGACATAGAATTTCCTCAACCGATTGAAAACTGAAAAAGCAGAAACCCCACCCCAAAAAGGCCAAGCCCAGGGCGGTGAAAACACATTCAGAAATCAAAAAGTTGGCGGAGGAACCGAGCGATTGCGCTTGCCCGTAACAAGGGCATCTCGTAGCGATGTGGGTGGAACGTGAAAGCGTGTGGCTAACAATGAGCCAGGAGAAAGGGGGTTTTGTCTCGGCCCGAATCCGTTACTGCATTGCGCAGAACGCGGGCCCGAAGGGCAAAAGATGCGTGTGTTCTCATACATTGAGCTTATTTAGCCTCTTATGGTTATGAATTACCTTTTACCTATAACGGATAGGGATTTGTATTACAAGGATGTGTGGAGATGGATCACAGACATCCATGACACCGACTGGGCCGAAAATCAGCATGCAAACGCGCTAAAAGACCACACTGCGAGAAAGGTCTTGGCCTGACTTGATGGGATACCATGCGCGGCGTGCCTGATGCCTGTCAGGCGCTACACAACCAAGAGGTATTAATCGGTGAGAATTGCACTTGTACTGCTGTTGAGCGCGCTGTCCATGCAGGCCTTCGCGGCGAATATCGGTGAACGCCTGACGCCCTGGACCCTGATGGACCAGCACGACCAGCCCTACACCCTGGACACCAAAACCCGGGTATTGCTGGTGGCTCGCAACATGGACGGCTCCAAACTGGTCAAGGCCGCACTGGAAGACCAGCCAAAGGGTTATCTGGAAGCGCGCAATGTCGCCTTCCTCGCCGATGTGCAGCGCATGCCTTCGCTGATCGGCAAATTCATCGCGATCCCGGCCATGCGTGATTACAGCTACCGCGTCGTGCTCGACCGCGACGGCAGCATTGCCGCCCAATACCCGGGTGCTGAAGAGAAGGTACTGTGGTTGCAACTGGACGACGGCACCCTGGTTGCCCAACAGGAATTTGCCAATGCCGATGAGTTGCGTGCGGCGCTGGAAAAACTGCCGGCTCAATGACCGGGTTGATCCGTACCAGGGCGGTAAGTATCAACACTGAGGCCAAAGCGCTTCATCTTGTTGTACAAGCCCCCGCGAGAGACCTGTAACTGCTGCGCGGCCAATCGAATATTGCCTTTTGTATCCCGCAGGGCCGCGCTGATTGCATTCGCTTCATGGGTTCCCAAATCCAGGGCCACAGTGCCTGCCCGCAAATGTTCCGGTACCGGCTGTTGTTGCCCCTGGGCGATTTCAAGTGGCAAATCCCGGGGCTCAAGCAACGCGCCTGTCGCCAGATTGGTGGCACGCTCTATCACGTTCTCCAGTTCTCGAACGTTTCCGGGCCAGGCATGGGCTGACAGCATGCCCAGTGCCTGCGGGGAAATGCCCTGCACCGACTTGCGCAGTGAATGGGCGCAACGCACAAGGAAATGCTGCGCCAGCAGCGCAATATCATCGCGGCGCATGCGTAACGGCGGGACCGTGAGGTTCAGCACATTCAGCCGGTAATACAGATCTTCACGAAAAGCACCATCGACCACGGCCTGGCTCAAGTTGCGGTGGGTCGCGGCGATGATTCGCACATCCACCCGCTGCGATTTCTTCGCCCCGACGCGGGTCACTTCGCCCTCCTGCAATACGCGCAACAGGCTGACCTGGGCGTCGAATGACATGTCGCCAATTTCATCCAGAAAGATCGTTCCGCCATCGGCCAGTTCGAACTTGCCGGCAGAGCCGCCCCGCGCCGAACCGGTAAAGGCGCCTTCGACATGCCCGAACAATTCGCTCTGTACCAGTTCGCGCGGGATGGCCCCGCAGTTGACCGCCACAAAAGCACCACTGGCGCGCTCGCTGGCGTTGTGGATGGCCTGGGCGAACAGCTCCTTGCCAGTGCCGCTCTCACCGAGGATCAATGTGGTTGAGTCACTGCGACTGGCAATGCGCCCCAGATGCAACGCGTCCTGAATGGCCCGCGAATGACCCTGGATAGTGTCAAAGGTATAAGTGGCCTGGGTGCCAATGATGCGGCGGGTGATGTCACGAATTCGCCGGTTCTCACGCAACGATACGATCCGCCCCCCCTGCTCCAGAGAGCACACTGATACCAGGCACGCCAACTGGCTACGGTCATGCAGCACAAAGTTGCAGTCCAGATCGCGCAGCCCCTCCCCCGCATGACGCAATATTTCAGCCGTCAGCTCGCTCTGGCCCAAACGCTGAAACGGACACCCAAGCAGCTCCAGCCCCACCCGGAACAGCTGCCGGGCGTACTGGTTCAGTGCCTTGATCCGGCCCTGACCGTCGAGCACCACCAGGCCTTCGTTGAGTACCTCCAGCACGCTTTTTTGCTCTTCGAGCAATGCCTGAAGCGCCAACTGGCGCGAGACAGCTTCGGCCGCGGCCTGAACCGTGCCCAACGTATGAAAGTGAAACCAGCCCGGTTCAGCAGTCAGCGTCAGCATGCCCAGGGTTTTGCCTTCGGCATCGCGGATCGGCGCGGCGGCGCAGTGCATGCGGCGCTGACGCAAGCCAACGGCGAAATTTTCCTCGGCCAGCACGTACATCAAACGGTCTTCAGCCAGCGCCAGCCCCGTGCAGTTGGTGCCCTGGACCGACTCCAGCAAACGGCTGCCGATCGGCGTCAGGTCCAGGCCGCAAAAGTGCAGCGTGACCCCGTCAGCATCGGTGAGGTTGATGTGCCCCCGGGGGTTGTAAGCCAGCAACCCGGTCATGACCTGCGCTGCGGCGCCGATCAGCACGCGGTTGCGGGCCAGCCTGGCCGCCACCTCCTGAGCGGTGACAACACTGTATTCGTAGTCCTGCGGGTCGATGCCGGCAATCACGCTGCGCCGCCACGAATCCCAAATAACCTGCCGGACGCCCACGGGCCGTGAAGCCCCTCCACTGAGGCACGTCAACCACGCAAGCTCCAGCTCGGCGATAGGGCCATCACTCAATGAGGATGGGCCCAGCGCGGTGATGTAATTGAGGTCTTCGCAACTGAACGTCATGGGCTGATCAACCGTCATTGGGCACCGTTTTAATGTTCATATTTTAGACATGTCAGCATAGACATGTCTAAAACATGAACATGATTTTCTTGGGAATATAATTTTTATACTTAAAAATCAATAAGTTATTGATTGGCGCAGCCTTTGCTCCTGTGTTGTTGCGCACAACTCATTCCCCACTGTTCAGTCACGTGCGAACAACAATAAAAAGGAGTCACTGTATGAGCACAGTTAAAACCATCCGCCTGGGTCTTATCGGCGCTGGCCGCATGGGCAGCTTTCACGGCCAGACCGCCGCGTTGAACATCCCCGGCGCCAGCCTGGTCGCCATAGCCGACCCGACGCCGGGCCAGGCCGCACGGCTGGCCGCAACCCTCGGCGTGCAACGGGTGTATACCGACCCGCAGCAACTGCTCGATGACCCTGAAGTGGATGGCATCCTGATCGCCGCCCCGGCCCGCAGCCATGCCGAGCTGGTGATCAGCGCCGCAGAGGCTGGCAAAGGCATATTTTGCGAAAAACCCATGGCCATCACCCTCGACGAGGCTGACCGCGCCATCGCGGCTGCAGCCAAGGCCAACGTGACACTGCAGGTAGGTTTCAACCGCCGTTTTGTCCGGGGTTTTCGCGAGGCTCACCTGGACGTGGTCGCTGGCCGCATCGGCACCCCGCAACTGCTGCGTTCCCTGACCCGCGACCCGGGCCTGAGCAACCCCGCGGGTGTGCCGCAGTGGACGATTTTTCTGGAAACCCTGATTCATGACTTCGACACCCTGCGCTATCTGAACCCGGGCGCAAAAGCGGTCGAGGTCTTTGTCATGGCGGATGCCCTGGTGGCTCCTGCCTACAAGACCAAGGGGCTGCTCGACACGGCAGTGGTGACCATTCGCTTTGATAACGGCGCAATTGCCATCGCCGAAGCCAACTTCCAGGCGGTGTACGGCTACGATGTTCGCGGCGAAGTGTTCGCCAGTGCCGGCATGCTGACCATGGGCAGCATCACCCGGTCGGACAAGGTCAGCTACCTGGCCGAAGGCATCCAGGCAAACACCCAGCGCATGGACACTGACCTGCTGCGCGACGCCTACATCGCCGAACTCACGCACTTTGTCGACTGCCTGCGCACCGGCAACCAGCCGCTGGCCAGCGGTGAAGATGCCCGCGCCGCCCTGGCAATTGCCCGGGCCTGTATCGAGTCCGTCCAGTCGGGCCAACCTGTGCGTCTTTGAGGAGTAACCCCATGAGTTTTATCCCGTTCAAACTGGCGATCAGCGCAGAGATGGTGTTCCTCGACCTGCCGTTCAGCGAGCGCGTCAAACGTATTCATGCGCTGGGTTTCAGCGCTGAAATCTGGGACTGGACCAACAAGGACATCGACGCCCTGGTGGCCACGGGCGCGGACTTCACCTCCATGACCGGCTATATCTCGGGCAACCTGACCGACCCCGACGGCATAGCGCAGTTGCTCGATAGCGCCCGGGAATCACTGGGCGTCGCCGCCCGGCTCAAGTGCCCCAGCCTCAACCTGCACGGCACGGGACTGGGCGACAGGGGGTTGCCGGTCAAACCGGTGACCCATACCACCCCGCGCATGTGGCTGAGCGCCTGCAAGACCCTGGAACAGATCGCCCGATTGGGCGAAGACGCCGGCAAAGTATTTTTGCTGGAAAACCTCAACACCCGGGTGGACCACCCCGGCACCCCTTTCGCCCGGGCCAAAGACACCCTGACCCTGATCGAGGCCGTAGACAGCCCGCATCTGAAAATGAACCTGGACCTTTATCACGCCCAGATTGGCGAGGGAAACCTGATCGAGCTGATCCAGCGCGCAGGCCCGGCCATCGGTGAAATCCAGGTAGCCGATGTGCCCGGACGTATGGAACCCGGCACCGGTGAGATACATTACCCCGCCATTGCCAGGGCCCTGCACGGCATTGGCTACAGCGGTGTCGTCGGCCTTGAAGGCTGGGCTTCGGGTGACAGCCAGGCCGCCCTTGAGCGCTTTCGCCAGGCTTTCACTCTGGAGTAACCGCCCGCCAACGCCTGCGGGTAGTTCGCCAGTACCTGATAACAATAAAAAGGAAAACCATCATGCGCTGCCACACTCTTGTTTTGGCCCCCCTGTTATTGCTCGCCAGTACCTGGGCCTGTGCTGACTACCGCATCGGCGTCAGCATTGCCAAAGTCGACGATAACTTCATGACCTACATACGCAGCGGGCTGCAAGACGCCGCCAAAAGCGAAAACATCCAGATCCAGTTCGTCGACGCTCAAGGCGATGTGGTTCGTCAGCTCAATCAGGTTCAGGACTTCCTCAGCCAGAAAGTCGATGCGGTGATCGTGTTGCCCGCCGACACCGGTGGCACAGCGCGCATGACCCAGGCCGCTGTCGAGGCAAAAATTCCGCTGGTGTACGTCAATCGTCACCCGGACACCAAGGTGCTGCCCAAAGGCGTAGCCACTGTCGCCTCAAATGACATTGAGGCAGGCGAACTGCAAATGCGTTTTCTGGCCGAAAAAATGGGGGGTAAAGGTACCGTGGCGATCATCAAGGGCGACCTGGCCCAGAACGCCACCCACGACCGTACCGAAGGTGTCAAACAGGTGCTCAAGGGCTACCCCGACATCAAGATAGTCGAAGAACAAAGCGCCGAATGGCAGCGTAACAAAGGCATGGACCTGACCAGCAACTGGCTGTTGGCCGGGACTGATTTTGATGCCGTGATCGCCAACAACGACGAAATGGCGATTGGTGCCGCCATGGCCTTGCAACAGGCCGGAAAGGGCAAGGGCGAGATCCCGGTTGTGGGTATCGACGGCCTGCCTGATGGCCTGGCAGCCATCAAGCGCGGGCTGCTCGCCGCGTCTGTGTTTCAAGACCCCAAAGCCCAGTCGACCCAGGCCATCGTTGTCGCGCTGAAGATGATCAAGGGCGAGCCGGTCGAGGCCGAAACATGGGTGCCGTTCAAGCTGATCACACCCGATCAGGTGGCCGTGTACGAGCAGCGTTTCAAATAGGCGCGAGCCTGCAATTCAAGCCTGCTCGCTGTGAACCACCACCAGCAACTGCGCTTGCTGCTCACCCACCGAACGGATTCGGTGGGGTTTCTGCGCGTTGAAATGCAGCGCATCCCCCCGGTTTAGCAGCACACGCTCGGTCATGAAATCCACCTCTACCTGCCCCTCGTGAACGAATAAAAACTCTTCACCCGTGTGCTCCTTGAAGGCCTTGTCGATGAAATCGGCGGGCGGGTAAATCATGAAAGGCAGCATGCTGCGCTCCCCCACCTGACGGGCCAGCACCGCGTAGCCCAGGCTCTGGTCATTGGCGGCCAGCGACTGACGCTCATCGCTGCGCACCAGGCTGTAGCTGTCGAGCCTGGTGCTTTCTTCGCTGAACAATTCTTCGACTTTCACATTCAGCGCTTTGGCCAGTTTCAGGGCCGCCGCAATCGACGGCGTGTTCAGCCCGCGCTCGATTTTCGACAGATAACTCTTGGTCATGCCGGATTTTTCGGCCAGGACCTCAAGGCTTATCCCGAGTTTTTTTCTTAGTAATTTCAATCGGATAGACATAAAAAACAGTTAACTCAAGAAAAAGGAAACGACCCACGCTTGCTAATGACACATTGTGTCATATAGGATCTTTCGTGTCATTTGCAGTCACCCATGCCCTCCCCCGCAGATGAGTGAATGGCGCACTCGACGCTTAATGAACGCATCAGAGGACACCTTTATGCCCAAGACACTCGCACTCCCCAAAGACCAGCTGGTCCAGCAAGCCCTGAGTCAAATGCAACAAACCCTGGCGGATAATACGTGGACTGACCGGCAAAAGCTGGCACTCACCTGCCGTATTTTGTTCGAAAACGGCCACGACTCCGGCCTGGCCGGGCAAATAACTGCCCGTGGCCCGCAGCCCGGCACCTACTACACCCAGCAATTGGGCCTGGGTTTCGATGAAATCAGTGCGGGCAATCTGCTGCTGGTCAACGAGGATCTGCAAGTCCTCGAAGGTCACGGCATGCCAAACCCGGCCAACCGCTTCCACAGCTGGGTGTACCGCGCCCGACCGGACGTGAACTGCATCATTCATACCCACCCGACCCACGTCAGCGCGTTGTCGATGCTGGAAGTTCCCCTACAGATTTCGCACATGGACCTGTGCCCGCTGTATGACGACTGTGCATTCCTCGAAGGCTGGCCGGGTGTACCGGTGGGCAACGAAGAAGGCGAGCTGATTGCCGGTGCACTGGGCAACAAACGGGCGGTGCTGCTTTCCCATCACGGTCAATTGTCGACCGGGGCCAGCATTGAAGAAGCCTGCGTGATTGCGCAACTGATCGAACGGGCCGCCAGGCTGCAATTGCTGGCCATGGCTGCCGGCGAAATCAAGCCGATCAAGCCGGAACTGGGCCGCGAAGCCCATGACTGGATTGCCCGGCCAAAACGCCACACCGCGGCATTCAACTACTACGTCCGGCAAAACCTGCGTCGGCATGCCGACTGCCTGAACTGACTCCCACTTCCCCAAGGACTTCGACATGTCGACCCCTGATATCCACGGCATCATCGGCTACACCATCACCCCGTTTTCCGCTGACGGCGAACAGCTGGACCTTGAAGCGCTCGGGCACTCCATCGACCGCCTGATCGACAGCGGCGTCCATGCCATTGCCCCACTGGGCAGCACGGGCGAAGGCGCCTACCTGAGTGACAGCGAATGGGACCGGGTATGCGAATTCAGCATCCAGCATGTGGCCAAACGCGTGCCAACTATCGTCAGCGTCTCTGACTTGACCACGGCCAAAGCGGTTCGCCGCGCGCGTTACGCCCAGGCCCGGGGCGCCGATGTGGTCATGGTGCTGCCGGCGTCCTACTGGAAGCTCAGCGAAAGTGAAATCCTCGCCCACTACCAGGCTATCGGCAGCAGCATCGACCTGCCGATCATGCTTTATAACAACCCGGCCACCAGCGGCACGGACATGTCGCCAGAGCTGATCCTGCGGATTTTCAATGCCGTGGCAAACGTCACCATGGTCAAGGAGAGCACGGGGGATATCCAGCGCATGCACCGCCTGCATCTGTTGGGCGAGGGGCAAGTGCCGTTTTACAACGGCTGCAATCCACTGGCACTGGAAGCCTTTGCCGCAGGCGCAAAAGGCTGGTGCACCGCAGCCCCCAACCTGATTGCGGAGCTTAATCTGGCGCTGTACGCAGCGGTTCAGGCCAATGATCTGCAACAGGCCCGGGCACTGTTCTACCGTCAGCTGCCGTTACTGGATTTCATCCTCAAGGGCGGTCTGCCGGCAACCATCAAGGCCGGGGTGCGCAGCACCGGGCTGGAGGTCGGCAACCCGCGCCTGCCTGTATCGGCACTGAACCCGGGCGCCAGCCTCCAGTTGCAAAACCTGATCGGCAACCTGCGCTGAGCGGGTTTCTGGACAAACCGATGCTGTAGCTCCATTTACACCCTGAACTCGATGCAACGCCTGTAGATACTCTGTTCCCGGTCAAGCACTGGCGAAGTGTTGCTCGCTAAACGGCTTGGCCGGATCAAAGGCGTCCGAGGCGGCAGGCCGGTCTGTTTGGTGTCGGGGTCTGCGAGACTCGCACATCTCCTCTGTGGGAGCGGGCTTGCTCGCGATGCAAGCGGCGCGGTATTTGAGTTGAATCGCGCCGATGCCATCGCGAGCAAGCCCGCTCCCACATGGGGTTGTGCAGTTTCAAGCCTTTGCCTTTGCCTTTGCTGTAGCCAGGGGAATGTACGAACAACGCGAATGCCCCTATTCCAGTTGGGCGTGTGTGGCGGATATGTACTTGGTGGTTCTGTTGTTTTTGCAGCTATTGAACAGCTGAACAGCGTACATATCCGTTCGATGCGCCACGGCGTTCTACGGGTTCCGCCCTTACGGCGGCTCACTTTTGTCAAACAGCCGAGTGTCGGACCACCACAAAAATAAGCAAAAAGGCCTTGCCCCGGCGTACGGCCCTCGCTGCGCTCAGGTGTCCCTCGCGCAGGTACGCTCCGTGGGCACGCCGTGACGGGCCATCCTTGGCCCAACACGGCTCTCCCGGCATCCATGCCGGGAGACCCACTGCGCAGAACCTCCACTCGGCCTCCCGAAGGGGCAGGTAGATCAAGAGCAGATCAAAAACCAAAGCAAAGCAAAGCAAAGCAAAGCAAAGCAAAGCAAAGCAAAGCAAAGCAATAGATTGCGCGATACACAAACCCTTTAGCCGCTGAGGAGCTACAGGGACTGAACGCGAGAGTTCAAGGTTTCCCCCCGGCTCAACCCATCGAGGGCAAGCCGTAAGCCGCCAGATCAAAGTCAGCCAGCTGACGGATGATCTGGTCGGCGTGCGGGTATTTGCTGTCGGCCATGGCTTCGTCAGGCACGGCAATGACGGTCATGTTGGCGGCTTTGGCAGCGGTGACGCCAAAGGGCGAGTCCTCGAAGACCAGGCACTCTTGAGGGGCAACACCCAGGCGCCGCGCCGCAGTCAGGAAGATATCGGGCGCAGGTTTGGCGGCCCCGACTTCAGGGTCGTCAGCGGTGACGATGGTGTCAAACAGGTCAAACCACTCACCGTGCAAGGTGACTTTATGGTCGAAGGAGTGCTGCGACGAACTGGTGCCCACGGCAATCGGAATGTTGTGGGCCTTCAAATGCCGCACCAGAGCCTCGGCACCCGGCATGCCGGCGGCTTTGGGGAATCGCTCCTTGAGCAACGGCTCGCGAATGACCAGAAACTCTTGCGCCGTGATCGGCAGGTCCAGGGCCTTGACCAGAAAACCGGCCAGGTCCAGGGCGCCACGACCAATGATGTGCTGCTTGATGCTCCAGTCATATTCACGACCGTAGCGTTGGGCGATGATCTGTGTGACTTCGGTGTAGATACCCTCTGTATCCAGCAACAATCCGTCCATATCAAAAATCACGGCCTTGATCGGGCCGACAGCAGTACGCGGAGCATTCATCACAACAAATCCGTGGGCAGGAAGGATTCAGCACAATAACGGCCCGGCCACCAGGAATGCCAGCCGGATCAGAAATTCATTCGCCCCTGCATGGATTTTTCGCGGTGCGCGCCCACGGCGCCGCTGGTGATCACGGTTCATGATCACGGCATCACCATAAACGATTGGCACACAAGGACCGCCGCGGTTGAAAGTGACGGCATTGCCCCACTCATAAATCCAAGACAAGGAGGCACCCATGCCACAATCCCTGCCAACCCTGTGCGGTTCGATCATGGGCACGCCGTTTTCGCTCTCGGCCAAAATCCACAACGCAGCCTACGCCGCCCTCGGTCTGGACTACACCTTCGTCTGTTTTGGCGTCGAAGACCCGGGGGCCGCAGTCGCGGCCATCCGGGCGCTGGGCGTGCGCGGCATGAACGTGTCCATGCCCTACAAAACGGCAGTGATGGAGCATCTGGACGCCATCGACGAATCCGCCCGCGTGATTGGCGCGGTCAACACCATCAATAACATCGACGGGGTACTGACCGGCTACAACACCGACTACCTGGGGGCTGTACGCGCCCTACAGGAAGTCTGCGAACTGGGCAACAAACGTGTCGCCGTGATCGGTGCCGGCGGCGCAGCGCGCGCCGTGGTTTACGGCTGCCTGCACGCGGCGGCCCGGGTCACGGTGTTCAACCGCAACGCCGAGCGCGGAACGGCCCTGACCCGGGACCTGGGTGCGCAATGGGGCGGCAGCCTCGACGCATTCGACGCCCAGGCCTTCGATATCGTCATCAACGCGACATCCGCGGGTTTCAAGCAACCGGACAGCAACCCGCTGGACGGCCGCCTGGCCAGCCATCTGATTGTGATGGATGTGGCGTTCATGCCCGTGCACACCGCCCTGCTGTTGCAAGCCGCCGCACTGGGCTGCCGCACGGTGCCCGGCACACGCATGCTGGTGCTCCAGGCGTGTCGGCAAATCGAGTTGTACACCGGCCAGGCTGCCCCCATCGACATCATGGAGCAGGCCATGCTTGAGGAAATACAGAGGCTGAAGTTGTAAGTAACCCTGCTGCCTATCAATAACAAGATGCCGTAAAGGCACCTGCCAGAAGGTACCGCCATGACTCACGATCACGCCCCATCTGATATTTCCCTGCCCGTCGACGAGCCCGAGCGCAAGAAGGATTTGCACCGTGCCGCCTGGGCCTGCTCCCTGGGCAGCGCCCTGGAGTACTACGACTTTGCCCTGTATACCCTGGCCGCTGCACTGATCTTCGGCCCGCTGTTCTTTCCTGAGCAGACACGCACCATGAGCCTGATCGCCAGCTTCGGCACCTATTTCCTGGGCTTCGCGATACGGCCCCTGGGCGGCGTACTGTTCGGCATGATCGGCGACCGTGTGGGGCGCAAGTTCGTACTGACATCGACGGTACTGCTGATGGGTGTTTCCAGCACCCTGATCGGCGCCCTGCCCACTTTCAGCCAGGTCGGCTACCTGGCCCCGGTACTGCTGGTGGTCCTGCGCCTGCTTCAGGGGCTGGGCGCCGGTGCCGAACAGGCCGGCGCGGCAGTCATGATGACCGAGTACGCTCCCGAAGGCCGCCGCGGTTTCTACGCCGCCCTGCCATTCCTGGGCATTCAACTGGGCACCATCCTCGCGGCGGTGGTGTATTTCACGGTAGTCAGCAGCAGTGATAACGTCCTGGAAAGCGGGCTATGGCGCATACCGTTTTTCAGCAGCGTAGTGATCGTTGCCCTGGGCCTGTACATGCGGTTGTCGCTCAAGGAGTCGCCGACTTTTATCCGCCTCAAGGCGCTCAAACGCGTCTGCGAAAACCCGCTCAAAAGCGCAATGAAACACTCCAGACCAACGCTGTTGATCGGCATTGGCCTGCGCCTGGGTGAAAACGGCGGTTCCTCGATTTATCAGGCCCTGGCCGTGAGCTACATCGTTGGCGTAGTCGGCCTGCAAGGGCCGGTGGGCGTACTGACCCTGATCTGCGCTGCCAGCCTCGGCGCGCTGACCGTGCCGATTGCCGGCAAGCTCAGCGACCGTTTCGGCCGGGTGGTGGTCTATCGGGCCTTTGCGCTGCTGCAACTGGTACTGGCCTTCCCGGTATGGTGGGTACTGAGCCAGGGCAACGTGGTGGCGAGCATTATCGCCATCTCCATCGCACTGGGTATCGGTACCTGGGGCATGTTCGGCACTCAGGCGGCGCTGATGCCTGAACTGTTCGGTTCCCGTCATCGCTACATGGGTGTCTCCATCGCCCGGGAAGCCTCGGCCGTAATCGCCGGCGGCATTGCCCCGCTGATCGGAGCCGGGCTGATCGCCCTGGTCGTGGCCAGCAACGACGGCGACCCTAACGCCGGCATCGGCGCATGGGTACCCATTGCCTGCTACCTGTCGCTGCTGACGCTGATCACCCTGTACACCACGTTCAAGACGCCAGAAACCCTCAACCGCGACCTGGATGAACCCCGTGATGCCTGGGAAATGATGCCCGCCCACATGACCAACAGCGTGACGCCACAACCGGTGGTGCAACCCGTGCCAAGGTGATGTTCGGAGCAGGTAACTGACACACATAAAAAAGCCTGCAGCGATGCAGGCTTTTCACTAACTGGCTCAACCCTGAGCCGAAACCTGCTCAAGGAATATCAACTGCAAAGGCTCGGCGAGCAGTTCATCCGCCGTTTCGGCAAAGCGCTGGAAGTAAGGCGTGGCAAAGTGAAGGTCCAGCGCCGCCTGGTCCTTGAAGGCTTCACGCATGTAGAACGTTCCGCGCTCGTCACGCAGCTCGAACAACACGTAGTCCAGATTTCCAGGTTCTGCCCGGGTCGGTTCTACCAGTGCCAACAACGCTTCTTTCAATACCTGCTGCTGACCTGCCCTGGCCTTGAGCACGGCAATCGATACCAATACCTTACTGGACGCATTCATCATCTTCTCTCCAACGTTCGAATGGCGCCCAGCTTCCACTTCCCGGACACAAAGAAAAACCTTCGAAACGCGCTAACACTTTCGCGATAAAAATGAAGATGAACCGTTGCTGTTGGTCACACACTGGGGCAGGACGACATCAAAGAACGAGCTGATCAGGCGGCTGAAACGGCGCTCGGCCAGGCAATAGAGATAGGTTTCGGTGTACAGCGGATCGCCTTCGATGCGGATCGTGCAGATACGGGGATCAGCGATAAATTCAGCCTCGGACACAACCCCCAGCCCCATGCCACGCAGCACTGCTTCACGCAGCGCCTCGCGACTGCCCACTTCCATGGCGATTCGCGGGGTCACCTCGGCCTCCAACAAGGCCTGCTCCAGCACTAGACGCGTGGTTGACCCGGGCTCCCGTTGCAGCAGCCGCTGCCCTTCCAGCTCTTGCAGCCGCACTGAACCACGCCCGGCGAAAGGGTGTTCATGGTGAGCAAACAGAATGATGGGGTGACGCGCGTAATGCACGGTACAGAGCCCGGGATGCTCATGCCGCCCCGCCAGCACCGCGATGTCCGTCACGTAACTTTCGAGGTCGGCCAGCACCTGCGCCGAGTTGCCCACCCGGATCGAAACGTCGATGCGCGGGTGGCACTTGAGGTAGTTGTCCACCATCTCGATCACATGAAACGGGCCTACAGCCCCCAGTTTCAGCTGGCCACTGTCCAGCTGGCCGGAGTCGCGCAGCAGGTTGTGTGCGTCCAGATCCAGTGCCGCCATCGCCTGAGCAATCGGCCGTAATCGCCGGCGGCATTGCCCCGCTGATCGGAGCCGGGCTGATCGCCCTGGTCGTGGCCGGCAACGACGGCGACCCTAACGCCGGCATCGGCGCATGGGTACCCATTGCCTGCTACCTGTCGCTGCTGACGCTGATCACCCTGTACACCACGTTCAAGACGCCAGAAACCCTCAACCGCGACCTGGATGAACCCCGTGATGCCTGGGAAATGATGCCCGCCCATAGCGTGGAGGGCGTGACGTCACAGCCTGTGGTGCAACCCGTGCCAAGGTAAAGGCGCAACATGCACGGCACTACTTGTAGGTAATCGTAAAATTGGCGGTGGCATTGGCGACACCAGGCTGCGGGCCGATGCTACTGCCCGCAGTCTGGATGTAGCGGGCGCCTAACTGCAGCGAAGTTACCCCATCCTGCACAAGCATCAATGGGGTATCCACTCCCAGGGGCAACGGGGAGCCATCCATTTTGAGCACCTGCACGGCAACGCCTGCGGCATCCGAGTCTTCATTGAGACTCAAAATCCCTTTAGAGGCATCGATTATGGTGGAACCCCGAACACCCTCTAGCCGAATATTCGCGTAATTGCTAGCGAAGAAGTTCCAGGCCTGCCCCGTAGGGTAGGTGCCCGCCACACAATTGCTCAAGGTGATGACAAAGTTCTGGGTCGCGGTAAAGGTGCCCGGGCCGTCAAATGTGCGGCGCTCCCAGGTGCCCATCGGCACATCGATATTGTTGCCGACTTCCTGGGGCAGACTGCAACCTGCAACGGTGACGGAGCCGTTCAATACACCCGTCACCCAGCGCTCAGGACCACTGCCAAAGTCAAACTCAATGCCGTAAATCTGCAGGCCATTAAAATCATGGGTACCTGCTGGAATGACGCCAGTTTTAATCAGGTAGAGGGTTACAGCTACTTCAGCGAGAGTGGCGCCGGAACCACAGCTCTCGAATGTTACGGGGAAAACGGCCCCTGTGCCGGTATTACAGAAATAGCTGGGACCGCTTGAGTAGTCGACAACAACACTGACTCCCGGAATGCTGGTCGCGTAAAGGTTATCGACGGTTCCGGCTCCCACTGCCGTAGGCGTTGATGGGACCTTTGCCCCGTAGATATGACCTGCAAAGGTAAAGGGTACCAAGACCGAGCAGTTTATCCACCTGGACCTTGTGTACTTCCTGATGCCAATCGTCGATCCGACGCGCGCATCCTGAGGCATGTACAAATTTCCCACTTCGTAGGTCAAGTCGGCTTCAACAAAGTCTAAGCAATTTGCCTTGACGGACTGGCCCACACACAGCAGTAAAACCCCAAGCATCACAAGCACAACAGACTTTTTCATAACAACCTCGTCAGTACGGCAAAACCCACTCAGGGTTTCACCTGGCACAACACATCCATCACTCGATAACCGTCAACAACCGGTGCCTTACTGATATCTAATTGCAGCTCACAGCGCTGCGAGGCTTTCTCACCCCATTTCATCCTGAATGTGTTGCTGTCACTCACAGAGACCAGGGCTTGTCCGCCCTGCCCGACCACACCCACGTTGTTGCCCTGACCGTCATAAACGGTGGTGCCGAAGGGCAATGGCGAACCATCTTGCAGGCGCACGTTCAGCAGTATTTTTTCCGAGCGAGTCGCGGTGAATTTGGCTTTCACCACTGCGCCGCGACGAGGCACCACATGGGTTACGCCCTGCGCAATATCCACGTTGGCATCCAGCCCGCCAGTGTCCAGCGTCACACGGTTTCTGCGGTACGGCGTGACATACGGCACCACCGCGTAGCCACTTTTGTTGGTGACTGTCCCGGGAGCACTTTGCACACCGACATTGGCCGTGTCCTTGACCTCCACCAGCGCCACGGTTTCCCCCAATGACTGACCGAATACCACCCCGTCACCATGAACCAACACCGAGCCTGCGGCACTGACCGAGGCCTGCCGGTACCCCTTACCGACACTCAACCCAGCCCCCAATTGAGCAAAGGGAGCGCGATAGCCGATCAAGCCCGAGCCGTTGGTACCGGTTTTTTCAATACGGTTAGCGTTGAGGTTGTATGTCATGTCGTTAGTGCGACCGCTGATGCCAGTGCGCTGATCGAGGCTGCCGTCTTCGTTGCGGCTGACGCTGAAGGTGCCACTGCTGCGGCTCTTACCCAAGGGCATCGATACGGTAAACATCACCCGGCTACCCCCACTCAGGTCGTCATTCAGGCTCTTGCTCGCGTAAGCACCGAATGACACACCTTTGAACTGGGTACTGAAACCCAGTTGTGCTTGCTTGTCTTCCCGGCTGCTGCCCCAGTAATTCTGTTTGCTCACGCTCAGGTAAAGCGATCCGTAGCTGTCTAGCGCTTGGCTAATGCTGGCTTCGAGCTTGCTGCGTTTGGAGACCTGTACATCATTGACTGGCTGCTGCAAACCCACTGCTTCGGAGAAATCGCGATAACCCTCGGTGGAATAACGGTAACCGGCAAAACGGAACGAGGTGCCGCTATCGAAAGCCTTGGCGTAGCGCACGCTGAAACTCTGACCCTGTACTTGGGCATCCGAAACGGCACTCGCGCCGGGCACATCGGTCTGGGAATGGGTAGCATCTAGCGACACGGCGCCAAGACTGCCCAGGTTTTTACCGGCGCCTGCAACGCCAGCCCGGTAGAAACTCGCCCCCAGCACGCCGCCATACAGCGTCAAGCCGAATGGCAAGCCGTAGGCCAGGGAGGCCTGGGCAAATACCGGCTGGTCATCACCATCGGCAGCGTTATATTTGCCAGCGCTGAGGCTATAGCGCCAGGCCTTTTCCCGCAGCATATTGGGCAGGCTCGCGTAAGGCTGGGTAAAGCGACGCTCGCGGCCATCGGCTTCGGTGATGATCACTTCCAGGTCACCGTTACCGGCGGCCGAGGTCAAGTCATCAATCTCAAACGCACCCGGCGCCACGTAGGTGGTGTACAGCGAGTAGTTGTTCTGCCGGACTTCAACCTTGGCCTGGGTTTCGGCGATGCCGCGAATGATTGGTGCGTAACCCTGCATGGAGTTCGGCAACATGCCCACATCCGTAGCCACTTTAACCCCGAGAAAAGGCACGCCTTCGAACACGTCGCCGGAAGTGAAGGTTTCACCCAGAACCATGGTGCTCTTGAGTGCGGTCAGGTCACGCTCGGCGTAGGTGCTGCTGCGTTGCCACTGGCTCTCTGACTGATCGCTGTGGCGAAATGAAGAGCTGGTGCGAAAGCGCCAGTCACCAAAATTGAAACCGCCATTGGTGTAAAGGCTGTATTGATAGCCGCTGCCCCGGGCATCGCTCTGGGTTTGTGCCCCGGTAAACTGATAATTGAGTGTTGCTGCATTAATCCCGCGGTCCCAATCTTCAGGGGCCACGTAGCCAGCGGCATCCCGACTCAGCGCAATTTGCGGCACGCTGATGTCAAGGACCAGGCGGTTGCCGTCAAAACTGACAAAAGCGTCTTCAATCAGAGCCTCCAGATCAACGCAGGCAGGCAGGGCTTGGCCCGTTGGGACGAAGCTTTGCAGTTTGACTCCCAGCGCCTGGAGGAAGTCCTCGGACAAACAGGCCTTCAGCTCTCCTGTATTGGAAGCCTTCTCAAAGGTCACATCGCGATGGCCAAAAAAACTCTGGTTCAGGCGCACCACCACCAAGTAGGTACCAGGCACGACGTTGCCGCTGTTGGCAATGGCGTCCAGATCCAGATCGGGGCTGGAGTCTGTGCCGCCAAACGCCTGCAAGAAACTTGAGTCGAACTGTGCAGGCTCACCTGCTTGCAACCGGCCAGCAGCGAGTGCGGCCAGAGCAGCAACGCACAGAACCAGACGTGTAAAGGCCACGGTTGATTTGATAATGCCAGGAATCATGTATTGCATATCAGCGGGTAAGGCTCAACGAGACTTTCTGTGGTTTGCTGTATCCCCCGTAATCGTTGATTGCAGAAAACTCGACCTCACCACTGGAGCCAGTGAACCCAGGCAACGCATAACGCTGGCTGCTCATGGGCGAAACCATCATCGGGTCGTTGACCTCAACCGAACGTGCGCCGGCGCTAACCCTCACCCCAAGAAACGATATGTGGAACGCTGACGGGTTGTTGACCACCAGTACTGCCTTGCCCTGTTCTTGCGCCAGGCTCCATTGCAACTTCGCCAAAGCATCAAGGGAACTGCCTTTGAGAGTGGCCGGACGGTAGAACAGCTTGATCCGAGTGCGCATGGCGATTTTCAGGTTGCTCTCATCGCCAGGGCTGGCCAACGGAATTTCCTGGGCATTTAAATAGAATACCGACTCACGATCCGCCGGCAGGCTGCCCGGCACCTTCTGGATCCGTACCAGTTGCTCCTTGCGCGGGTCCAGGCGAAACAAGGGTGGCGTCGCTACAAACGGGGTTGGCGTGGTGTTGTCGTTGGCTTGGGTATTAACCCAGATCTGAACGGCATAGGACTTGCCCGTGGTGTTGCTAATGGTAATGCTTGCATCACGCTTGCCCTCGTCATACACCACTCGCGTGCCACCCAACATGATGCCGCCCTGGCTGACACTGGAGAGGAACATCAATGCAATCATTGCTGGCATCTTGAAGGGGAAGGCTTTCATCTTGATCATTCTCTTGCTACCAGGATGGCAGCTGGCGCACGGGCGCCAGCTGTGCACTTAGGGGCTTACCTGAAGTCGACGTTGAACGCGACCTTGGCGTTAGCCGGCCCGGCCGTGGGAACACCGGTAGCGATGTAGTTAGCGGTGAAGCGCATCGGCTGGGTAGGATCGGCGTAAGGCGCGGAGTTCTCGCCCAGTTTCACAACGTTGCCTTGCGCGTCCTTGATCTGGACTGCGACGTTCTCGGCTTTACCAGCCTCGTTAGTGATACCAATCCACTCGCCGCTGGGACCGGCAGTGCCGCTAAGGGAGATGAGCGTAAGCACTGCAGCCTTGCCATCGACGCTGCAACCTGCGTCCAGAGTGTCAATGGTCAGGCTGAAAGCACCAGAGCCGCCGACGTCGCCCGCTTGTGTCAAACCACCGGTAGAGGCGTTACCCAGGCCAATAGCGCCTGAAGTGTCAGAGGTGTTCAGGTCAGTCACCTGGATCGGGCAGGTGTTGGCGGTAATAGTGCCTACAAAATCGATTTCGCCATCGGCGGCCATTACGGTTTGTGCGGCGCCAGAGAGGGCCATTACAGCAGCAAGTTTTTTCAGTACTAACTTGTTCATTGCAGTTTCCAGAGAGTGAAGAAAAGGCATTAGCCTGCAGAGGGCTAACCCCATCGTTTTTCGCGCCACCTGCTGCATGTTGTGGCGCTTTAACGGGGGCAATTATGTGAGTGGATGTTTCGTCGCACCCATAGGCATCCACCGCCCGGCCTGTAGGAAAAAACCCAACATTCTGCGTAGTTGATTAGTTCACTGACTGTCAGCGAAGGTCTTTCCATGCTTGGCATGGCGGATTTACAGGCAAACGATGTCGCTGCCCCCTATTGCACTGGAGGGCCATACGCTCAACGACGCATATTTTCGCGGGTGATCCTCTGCGGCTCCCATGACGCCAGCATCCTCGCCAACGCCGTGGCCAGAGGTCTGGTGAAGCCAGATGACTTACAGGGTGCAAGAGGCAAAAACTTTATTGACTCACAAGTGCTATGTGCATAGCCGGGGGGGATTGCCCGGCGGTTATCCAAGCCCGCCCGGCACTTTGCGCATAAAAACCCGGGCAAAGCCGTTTTCGGCGGCTCTGTGGGTTTGCTGATAACCGAATTTTTTCTGAAGTGCGGGAACGCCGGTCGACGCTCCACAAAAACAGAAATTGCTTAAGGGAGCAGCATTGCCCCACAGGCCCGGGGTGTCAGCCCTCGATAAACACCTTCAATGGCGGTTCGTGCATCAGGAAGTTCTGGTGCGAGATATTCCAGGCATAGGCCCCCGCCAGGGTGAACACCAGCAGGTCACCAATGGCCAGTTGCGCCACCGGTTGCTGCCTGGCCAGGACGTCCTTGGGCGTACACAACTGCCCCACCAGCGTAACGGCCTGATCGCGGATCTGTGCCGGCTGGTCGCCCCGCAGTACCGTGAACGGATGATCATGGCCCTGAGCCGCAGGCGTGCGGAAGTGATGGGTACCGCCGCGGCCGATGGCGAAAAACTCGCCGTGACTGCTTTTTATGTCCAGCACCTGCATCACGTAGTAGCCACAGGCAGCACTGATAAAGCGGCCGATCTCAAACCGTATGCGGGTCGCTCCCATGTCGTGCTCAGCGATCAACCCCTTCAGCCCCGCGCAAAACCTTGGCCAGTCGAATGACTGCGCCGCGTCCTGATAGTTGATGCCCATCCCTCCTCCGACATTGAGCAGCGCCAGCTGCAGGTCGTGGTCGGCGCACAGCTGGCGGAAGGTCAGGAAGTAGCTGCGAATCAACTCAAGGTGCGCATCGACATCCAGCTGGTGCGACAGCATATGAAAGTGCAACCCCTTGAGCTCCAGCGACGGCTCTTCGCGCAGCAGTTGCAGGGCGCTTGCCAGCCCCTCTTCATCCAGGCCGAACGGCGTGGGTTTGCCCCCCATCACCAGGCGGCTCTGCGGTGCCTGGGCCAACTTGAGATTGAGCCGCAGCATGACCGGGGCCCGCACACCGCGTTCGCGGGCGATGCGCGCCAGGCTGCGCAGTTCGGTCACGCTTTCCACATGAAATGCCGATATCCGGTACTGCAGGGCGATGTCCAGTTCGCGATCCAGTTTGCCGGGCCCACCAAAAATCAATGGCTGATCGGGACACTGCTCATGCAGCCAGCTCAGCTCACCGCCCGAGGCTGCCTCGAAACCATCCACCCACGGCGCCAGGGTTTTCAGTACCGGGGCTTCCGGGTTGGCCTTGGCGGCGTAGAACAATTCGCAGTTCTCGGGCAGTACCTGACGCATGGCCTTTACATGCTGTTCCAGGGCGGGCAAGTCGTAGACGTAGGCACACAGTGGCGCGTCGTGCTCAGCCTTGAGCTGCTCGATGCGGCGGGTGACACCAGCCGGAAGAGTCATGCCTGTTTCCTCTGTTCAATGATCGCAAGCGGGCTCGGCAGCAAGGTGTAACCGGCCTCCCGGTCGGCGCGCATCATCAGCCGCGTCATAAAGTTTTCCTTGCTGGGGAAAGCACCGCCGGCGCACAACTCGCGCAATTGCTCCGGATGCCCAAGGCGCGTGGACTGCACGTGCAGCAGCTCGCCCACCCGTCCCCACAGCTGCTGTTCAAGCACGCCGCTGCCATTGGCAAGATGGAAAATCGCTTCGCCCAGATTGTTCACCAGCGCGCAGTAGCCCACCCGCTGCCAGGCTTTTTGCGCGCTGTAATAGACCGAGCTGCGGGTGCGTTCATCCAGTTCGCTCAGGCGCTCGGCGGGCCAGACTTCAGGCACCAGCTTGGTGCCTTCCAGATCGCGGATCCAGACCTGGTTGGGTAGCCCGTCTTCAGCAAAGCCGATAACCGTGTTCTGCAAATGCGGCTCCAGCGCTACACCCTGGCGGAACAGGCAATACAGCACGCCGCCAAGCATCCGGGCAGCATAGGCATCCAGCCATTGCAGCGTGGCCTGCTCAACGGGCAAACCGGTGTTGTCGGCGTAACGTTGTACCTGCTGGCGGCAAACGCTGCGGCCTTGTTGATCCCAGGTGAACAGCGCCATGGCCACTTGCGGCCGATACCGCTCGCGGTCGGCGACGGGCAGGTTTTCCCGGTAAACGATACCGAAGCACTCGGTGACTTCGCGGGCCTCCTCCAGCGTCCCGAGGGCGCTGAGGTCCAGGCTGGTGGCGCTGGGTTCGGGCATCAGCCTGAACCCGGGTTGCTGCACCGCCAGCTCGCTCATGACAGGCCGCAGCAGACGAGTCAGGGCAACGGCGCTATCCAGTTCATACCAGGCGTTCTTGCGCACGCAGTTGGTGAGACGCACATGCATCGAGAACTTCATGAAATAGGGCATCTGCGGGTGGTAGAGGGTGCGCACCGACGATGTGGGGTACATGCCCTGCCCCAGAGGCCCGAGGTACTCGATCAACCCCTGCTGTTGCGCGCGCTGCACCAACGGGTCGGCAAGCACCCGGGCAACTTCCCAGGGGTGGCACGGGTAGGCATCGTCGCGCCCTGACAATTGGCGCAGGGTGCTGCGCGGGTCCTCGCCCTGATGGCGAATCAGCGTCGGCTCGACCTTGAACCAGTGCAATTGAAAGTGCGCACCGACTTCCGGCGAACAGGCCAGCAAATCGTCATGGGAGATGCCCTCGCGGCTTTTCGGCGTCGGATGCAGGGCGTGACCCCACAACTGATTTTGCTCAGACGCCAGCAGGCTGTCGACCGCGTCGTTGGCCGGGCGTGAATGACGCAGGAAAGTGCGGGTGATTTGCAGGCTGTTGGCGACCTGTTGCAGCATCTCGCCAACGCGCTCGGCGCCACTCAGCGGGGTACAAAGCAGCCGCGCCAGTTCCTGGGCGTCCAGAGGGCGCCAGCTGTGGTTGCTGCCTTTGAAATAGGGAGCGCCTATGTAGTGGCAGCGACCCAGCAAGCTGCTGCGGTCGATGCGGACGACCAGGCGGCCACCGGGCAGGCAAATGCCGACGCAACGGCCGTTGGCCTGGCGCAGGCTCATCGGCAGGTCCTGCGCCCGATAGTTCAGGTCCGCTTCGTTGCGCGGCAAAGCGTACTCACGCAGGTAGCAATTGAGCAGGCACTCGATGGCATGCCGCTGGGCTTCACCATCAAGGGCGTGATCATGCAGGGAGGCGGTGTTGAGCGATGCGGTATTCAGAGCAGGCGTCATGCTGGAATCTCCCGGGAAGTTATCAATAGAGGGCGCGCGAGCACCATGGCTGCGATGGCCGCCAGGCACGCGACGAGAAAGGGCGACGCGATACCGCAGGCCTGGGTGACCACCGCAGCAGTGACACCGGCCGCAGTGCCGGCCCACTTGCCACTGGAGTCGAACCAGCCGAACAGGCGACCGGCGCTGCCTTTTTGGCTACGCTGGCTCAGGCATCGGTGCAGCCCGACAAAACTGAGCAGCATGCCGGCACCACTGAGCAGTCGCAGGGCGAACAGCGGCTCGGCCTGCACACTCCAGAATTGCAGCGCGTTACTGATGGCCAGCAGCGCCAGCCCGGGCAGCAGCAGGTTGCCCTGATGTTTCTGCACCCAGGGCAACGCCAGCAGGTAAACCAGGTTGGGCAAGCTGTAGAGCAGACCGATCAAGGCATCGTTGCCAATGTTCAGTTGCTCGCCGAAGAGGACAAAGTAGGGAAAGGTCACAACCATCGCGAAGCTGAACAGGAACTGCACCGCCAGCAGCCGTGGCATGTCATCCGGCAACGTACCTGCCGCCCCGGCTTTCTTGCTGTCCAGGGCATGCTTGGGGGCGTCCTTGGGCAGTGGCAGGACAAGTACGAAAGCCAGCAGCGGCAACCAGGCCAGGTAGAGATACAGGCTTGCCCCCAAACCTCGTGAGATCAGCAACCCCAACAGAATCGGACCCGTGATCAGTGCCAGCCGTGCCGAATACTGGGTCCAGTTGAGCGCGCGGGACAGGTCGCCCTCCTTGAACTGGGTCGAGAGGTAGGCGTTGGACGCCGCCATCGCACCGCCGAAGGTGCCCTGAATGATCAATGCCACGACGAAAACCGTCAGGTTGGGGCTCAGGCCTGCCAGCAAAAAGCCTGCGAACAACCCCCCATGGGCGCGCAGCAAGGACAGGCGACAACCGTTTCGGTCGGCCCAGCGCCCCCAGACCGGCGCCGCCAGGGCGGTGCACAGCGTCGGCAGTACAAACAGCACACCGATGGCCCAACCCGGTGTACCGGGCGCCAGATCGGCAAGGATGCGCGGCAGGTACAAGGGAATACCCAACGCCGTGAAGGCCGACAGGTAATGCCCCAGCAAGACGCTGCTGATCAGACGGCGCTGCATGGACCATCCTCCAGCAGGAAATTTGCCGCGCTGTAGCCATAGAACTTGTTGATGTCGCTCGCACCGGAATGCGCCTTGCTGAACAGGCTCCCGGCGCTAAGCAGGTACTTGACCGGCAGTTTCGGGCTGTCGAGCAGCCAGCAGCGGGCGTCGTGGCAGTCGATGCCTTGCGCGTCCAGTTGCTCCAGGCAGGTCATCAGACGCTGACGCAGCCTTCCGTACAAACTGGCTCGAGTGGCCAGGCCTGCGCCGGCAATCGCTTCCAGGATCGCCACGATATTCAGTTGCAAGGTGATGGTGCAGAACATCTCCGCCAACGGCTGGCTGCTATCGACGAGAATCCGCTCATCCTGCAGGGTGGCAGGCAGATCGGCGAGGTCCGGACAACTCGCGGCAAAGCGACGGGGCCACAGGCGCGCAGCGTCGTTGTCCTTCATCAGCAGGCGCAAAGGCTGCCCTGCTTCGAACATCAACACCGCGTTCTGCTGGTTAGCCTCCAGTGCGATGCCGTAACGCAGCCACAGCCGCAGATGAACCTGCAGCAGCAGGTCAAGGTAGTCGTCCAGCCAGTGCTGCAACGACCCGGCATAGAAGCGCCCTACCAGTTGTTCGAGGAACAGGCGCCCATCGGCAAGCGGGCTGGCCAGCGCAGCGACCGGCACCAGAGTGGTGTTCTCCAGCCCCGTCGGGTAACGGCGCACGATATAGGCCAGGTGACGGCTTTCGGCGGCATGCCCCCCGTGCTTTTCATCGACGTGCACATAACGCGACGCCAAGGCCGGATCCCGCTCGGCCAGGGCCAGCAGCGTGGTCTGGAACCAGTGACCGTCATACAGGGTACTCGGCTTGATCAGGCGCAAATTGCGCGCCCCCAAGGTAGTGACCAGCAACGGCAATTTGATATGCCACTGCGGTTGATCGACGCACACCACGGTGCGCACGGACAGCGTGGGCTCGACCTGCATGGCACTGCGCGGAGCCTTGAGCGTGCCTTCAGGCAGGCCGTATTGCTCCAGCTGGTCCCAGGTCAACGGGTGTACGGGCAGTAATGCGTGGCTGTTTTGCAGGGTCGGTGACAGGCCGACTTCCTCGAAGTCCGGCCAGTGCGGTGGCTGCGGGCTGGTCAGGGTCAGGGCGTGACGGGGGATCGCCAGCCACTTGAGTTCAAAGCGCGGTGCAAACTCCGGTGCATAGGCTTTGAGTGCAGCGGCATCGAAGCCGCTTTTGGCCCGCGCCGTCGGGTAGAACGGGTGGTCCAGGTAACTCGCCAGCTGATCGATTTTCAGCAGCCTCTGCGCCCAGTCCCTGAGCCCGGTCACGTCCCCCAGAGCGGGAGCGTGCTGGTGATAGGCCTGATTGCACAGGGTCCGGTGTTCGGTCGCACAATCCGCCTCTTTCAGATACGCCGCAAACAACGTGAGGCTTTCGTCATCCAGACCGTGGCTCAGGCAGCTCAGCCACAGCGGGTAGCCGCGTTGAACTTCAATCTGATTGTGCTCCGACACCTTGATCCAGGCGTCGCCCGTACCGATCCACTCCTGCAGCGGATATGCCTTGACCACTGGCAGCCAGAGTTCATCGTTGCCCAGATGAGCGATTCGCAACCAGCGTGCATCGGGCTGATGCAGCGCGTGCTGGCTCAGGTCATCCGGCAGCGGACAAATATGCCCCTGGCTCACCACCCCGCGGATGTCTTCACGCAGGCAACAATCGATGATGCGCCGGGTAATAAACGCCTGATCGGCCCCCTGCAAAGGCAGGCTCATGCCACCACCCATTTCAGATCGTCCAGGGTCGAGCTCAGTTGCGTTTCAAGGCTCACGTCATCCGGTGCAATCAGTCGCAGAACGCCGACGTAATCCTTGTTGGAATGGCTGATGGTCACTGTGTCGCCAGCAAGGTGCAGTGCCCGGTAATCGCACCAATGCCCTTCCCGCTCGACGTTGAAGCTGGCACTGGCCTTGTCCAGGCGGCCCGGGCGGTCGGCGACAAGGTAATGCACGGTGGCCGAGGATTGCGCCGGTTGTGCGTCGACCAGGCTGCCACCCAGATGCAGCGCGACGATACGGTCGAACCAGCCCTGAGGCAGCAGCCGGTCGAGCAGGAATTCGCGACCGTCGCCAATGCTGCGGTAGTTGATTTCAACCAGTACCGGGCCTTGAGCGGTCAATATGAATTCGCTGTGGCAGACCCCGAAATTGACGCCGAACGCAGCCACCTGGGCCAGCGCGCCAGCACGCTGGGAACAACTGAGTTGGCCGTTCCAGCGCGCGGCGAGCTCTACAAAATGTGGCGGTGGCGAAAGGGTCACATCGAAGCCACCGATGACCTGCAGGTTGCGGCCGTCACCCAGGGTTTCGAGGGTGAACAGCGGACCCTCCATATACGCCTCCAGCAACAGCGCCCGATCCGGTTGCTGCTGCCAGAACTGCTCGCAGTAGATGCTCAACTCGGCGGCGTTGTGGCACAACCTGACGTCAAGGCTGGCAACGCCTTCACGGGGCTTGGCAACCACCGGCCATGGCGCCTCGTTCGGCAATTGCGCATTCGATGTGAGCACCTGAAACCATGGCCCGGGCAACCCCAGACGCTGCATGCGCTCACGCATGGCCGCCTTGTTCTTCGCCGCATAACACAGCCGCCAGTCCTTGCCCGGGCATTCAAACGCCTCGGCCACCATCGCTGTCGCAGTCTGCAGGTGGTCGCTGTTGGAGAACACGGCCACAGGACGCAAGCCCTGACCGTTGAGGGTCTCGATAACTGCCAGCGGATTGAACACATCGCATTCGATGATCTGCAGCCGGTCCGGCGAAATAGGCGAGCTGGCGAGCAGACGCCGGTGTTCCTGGGCGTGGTCCGTGATGACCACAATCGGCAGCCCGCGTTTGTGCGCGGCAGGCAAAAAGCCCTCGATAATAGCTGGGTGTGCGACGTGTGCAAGAATGACAAATGGACGTTGCATGGCTGTTTCCTGGGGGCAACAGTTGCCCGTCCCGGGGGATCGGGCAACTGGTTTTCAGAGGCGCGGCTGCGCGGTTTAGAAGCGGTAATTGACGCCTAAGGTGAGCGAGCGCTCCGGCGCGGGTTGACGACCCCAAGGGCTGGTGTCGATACCGCGGAAATAATATTCGCGGTTAAACAGGTTGCTGATGCCGGCAGACGCGGTCAGAACGCTCTTGTCTGCCAGCGGGAACTCACGTTCGATGGCCGTATTCCAGACCCAGTAAGCAGGCAGTTCACCCACGCTGGCAGAGGCATTTTCTTCGCGGGTATTGGCGGCATCGGTATAGGCCTTGCTGATGTACAGGCCATCGAGGTTGTAGGTCCAGTGCTCGGCAAAGCGGTAACGGGCATCCACCATGAACTGGTTGCGCGAGGAGTACGGCACCTCGTTGTCCTTGAAGGTGCCGTTGCGTTGCTTGGCGTCGAGGTAGGCATAACCGGCATGCAAGTCCAGATCACGCATGGCTTGCGGCGTCCAGAAGATATCGGTCTCGAAGCCCTGGTGACGGGTGCTGCCAAGGTTGTCGAAGCGGTCGGTGGTGGCGTTGTAGACGATCTGATCGTCGAAATCGATGCGGTACAGGTTGAAGTCGACGCGCATGCCGTCCCACGGGGTATAGCGCACGCCGGTCTCGTAGTTCCACGCCAGCTCGGCCCCCACAGCGCCTTCCTTGACGATCTGCGTGACCTGCGGTGGCCGCAGGGACTTCTGGGCGTTGGCATAGACATACCAGGCGTCGTTCGCCTGATAACCCACAGTCAGGCCCGGCAGCCATTCCTCGGATTTGTTCTCGCGCTCGAACCCGGTGATGCCGTCACTGTAATTCATGCGCGCGTTTTCGTAGCGCACGCCGGGGGTGATGGTCAGGCGGCGGTCGAACAGGCTGATGGCGTTGCTGATGTAGAACGCGCGGGCGTCGTCATCGAACTTCCAGTCGCGGAACGCCGTCGTTACGCCGCTGGCGACGCTCTCGCGGTTGACCTTGTAGTCGATGTCTTCACTCACATAGCGGGCTCCGAGCAGCCAGGTCTGGCCAACGTTGTCGCCATCGATCGTGGCACTGAGGCGCGGCTCCGTGCCCCAGACCTTGAAATCACGAGGGCCGTCCTGCTTGGTCACTGCCGTACCGTCCGGAGTGAATGGCAGACCGACCACGAAGTTGCGGTAGCTGTTGTGGGCGAAGTTGGTCCAGCTGAACTCTACCGAGTCAAATGGGCCCATGGCGCCCAGGCGCTGGGTGTAGGTGCCCCAGACGCGATTGGTGTCGCCCTCGAAACGGTCCAGGGGACGTGTCGACTGGCGCGGATCATCCTTGTAGTCCTTGACGCTGAGCGCTCCGGCCAGGTCCATGTCGGCCTTGTAGTGCTGAATGCCGAAGCTCAGGTCACGATCATCGTCGATGTTCCACTGGCCGCGCAGACGGTAGTTCTGCACATCGGTGTCGGAGTGCTCACGACCGTATTCACCGCTCAGGGTGTTGATGTCCAGTTGCAGGCCGAAGTTGTCGGTCAGGTAGCCGCCGGTGCCCAGGTAGGTGTCCCACAACTGGCGCCCGCCAGCGTTGAAGGTGGTCTTCTCCTGCAGCGTGGTTTCCCACTCGCGGGGAATCGGCTTGCTGATAAAGTTGATCACCCCGCCCACGTTGTTCGGACCGTATTGCACCGCTGCGCCCCCACGCACGATGTCAATCCGGTCAACAGTGGCCATGGTCATCGGGAACAACGACAGACCGGTCTGGCCGTACGGCGCGAGCGCCAGGGGAATGCCATCCGACAAGGCCTGAATCCGGCCGCTGCGACTCTCATAGAGCCCGCGCACCGAAATCTGCGGCAAGGCGCCGGTGCCGGTTTCGTCAAAAATCTTGATCCCGGGTACCCGTTGCAGCGCGTCATCCAGACCGCGGACGCTGGCTTTTTTCAGATCGCTTGCGTCGACGACGCTACGGCTGCCGGCATAGGTACGAACCTCCTGATCGCTGGCTGCGCCCAGTACGTCCCCCTGAATCGTCATGGGTGCCAGCTCTACGCTACTGGCAGGGGCTGCGGGTTTGTCGGCGGCCATAGCGCTGTGGCAGATACCCAGCGTGATTAAACTGAGTGAAAAATGCAGGGCAGTTGTTGTTGTTTTCATTTGGGCTTCGTTAGCTCTTTTTACTGTTGGAGAGAATGCAGGCGGGCTTTCAACGCGTTATGCATCAAGCCTCGGTCTTCACCGGCCAGAAAGCTTCGGATCCCGCGGGCGCGCCATAGCGCGTTCTGTTCAGCTGTGCGGGGGTTGGCGCAGAAAGGTATTCCCGCGCCGAGGCAGGCATCGGCCATATGTTGCAGCGTTTGCCAGACTTGAGAATCAAGGGGGTCAGGCCCCAGACCGAGGTCAAGAGACAGGTCCAGGGCGCCTTCCATGATCATGCCGACCCCTGGCAACCGCAGGATTTCGTCGAGGGCTTCGACCCCGGCGCGGCTTTCGATCATGGGAACAATGGGGGTTTGACGATTGGCCAGCTCAATGTATTCGGGCAATGGCAGGCGGCCAAATCCGGTAATGCGCCCGCCGGTGATGCCGCGCTTGCCCCGGGGCGCAAACCAGGCGGCTTCAATGGCGCGCTGAACTTGCGCTGCACTTTCGGTGCGTGACAGGACAATGCCTTCGATGCCGGCATCCAGTGCCCTGCCGATCAGTTTTTCGTCCACTTGCGGTATGCGCAGCCAGGGCGAAATGCCTGCGGCCTCGCAAGCCCGGACGCAATGCATGATGTCTTCTTCGGAGCGCAGCAAGTGCTCAAGGTCAAGAATCACGAAGTCGTAGCCTGCGAAGGCGAGCATTTCGCAGAGCATGGGTGACGGAAGGGAGTTGAGCATGCCGTAAACGTGTTTCCCTTCTTGCAGTCGGGAAAATACCGGAGAGGTTCTTATCACTGACACAGGTCCTTTGAGCGAGGCAACACTGAAGCCAATAGTAATCATTCTCAGATGCGCGTGAACGATTTTTATTATCGAATAGCGATATTCGTGATGGACATCATAAAAACCCGCTTCCAACCGTAGTTAACTGGCAAAGAGCCAGTATTTTCTTGGTGTTCAAGCGCTTGTGATGGGTAGTGCAGAGCTCGTTTGAAGCCTGTGACGAGGCCGGTTTTCACTCCCGCCCGATACTTTAAAACCCTCAGTGCCCCCACAATTTTCAGCGGCGCCTGGCAGCTCTCACCAAATTTCAGGCAAAAAAAAGCCTGCATCGCTGCAGGCTTTTTTACTATCTGGCTCCACGACCTGGACTCGAACCAGGGACCCAATGATTAACAGTCATTTGCTCTACCAACTGAGCTATCGCGGAATGGCGTCTATCTTACTGATATAAAAAGAGAAGTCAACACTTCCGATGACTTCTCTTTGCATTATTCAGATGACCTGAACAATGGCGTCGGTAACCACTTCAATGTTGCGCTGATTCAAAGAAGCGACGCAGATTCGACCGGTATCGAGGGCATAAATACCGAACTCGGTGCGCAAGCGAGTTACTTGCTCAACGGTCAGGCCGGAGTACGAGAACATGCCGCGCTGACGCGCCACAAAGCTGAAATCATGCCCCGGAGCCTTTTTCGACAGCAGCTCGACCATTTGCAGACGCATACCGCGAATGCGCAGGCGCATTTCTGCCAGTTCTTCTTCCCACATTGCACGCAGCTCAGGGCTGTTGAGCACTGCAGCGGCGATGGTTGCACCGTGGGTCGGCGGGTTGGAGTAGTTGGTGCGGATCACGCGCTTGACCTGGGACAGAACGCGGGCGCTCTCATCCGCAGACTCGGTGATGATCGACAGTGCGCCAACACGCTCGCCGTACAGCGAGAACGACTTGGAGAACGAGCTGGAAACGAAGAAGCTCAGGCCCGACTCGGCGAACAGACGAACTGCCGCAGCATCTTCGTCGATGCCGTCGCCAAAGCCCTGGTAGGCCATGTCCAGGAACGGGATCAGACCTTTGGCCCTGACCACGTCCAGCACGTTCTGCCAGTCGGCAGGCGTCAGGTCGACACCGGTCGGGTTGTGGCAGCACGCATGCAGCACAACGATGGAGCCGGCTGGCAAGGCGTTGAGGTCTTCGAGCATGCCGGCACGGTTTACGTCATGGCTGGCAGCGTCGTAGTAGCGGTAGTTCTGCACCGGGAAACCCGCGGTTTCGAACAGTGCGCGGTGGTTTTCCCAGCTCGGGTCGCTGATGGCTACCACAGCGCCCGGCTGCAGTTGCTTGAGGAAGTCAGCACCGATTTTCAGCGCACCCGTGCCGCCAACGGCCTGGGTTGTAATGACACGGCCTGCGGCCAGCAGCGGCGACTCGGCACCGAACAGCAGCTTTTGCACAGCTTGGTCGTAAGCAGCAATGCCGTCGATCGGCAAGTAGCCGCGCGACGCGTGCTGAGCAACCCGAATAGTTTCGGCTTCGACAACGGCACGCAAGAGCGGAATTCGTCCCTCCTCGTTGCAATAAACACCGACCCCCAGATTCACTTTGCTGGTACGAGTATCGGCATTGAATGCTTCGTTGAGGCCCAGGATAGGATCGCGTGGTGCCATTTCGACAGCGGAGAACAGGCTCATTATTACGGCGGCTCTGAATGGAGTATGGAGGGGGTGACAACGCTCCAGCCGATTGCACTAGAGCGGTGCACAAACGGGGAGCAAGTATAAAGGTGATCAGGATTCGGGCAACAGGCGATTCCCGGTTTTTGGCAAGTATTTCAGTTTATTTTCAGGCCACTGGTCTAATTGCAATCTTTGTGCGGATGGCCGTATCAGAGCAGTGCCTTGAAACAGTCAGACATGATCTCCATAACTAGCGGTATCCTGTTTTTTTCCTGCGGCCTGAGTCGCATGCACTTATAAAGGCCACTGCCTTTATAGAAGCAAACCCAGAGGTCCGTTATGCCCGATTTTCAGCTTGTTACCCGCTTCAAGCCCGCGGGCGATCAACCCGAAGCCATTCGCCAGTTGATCGAAGGCATTGAGGCCGGTCTGTCACACCAGACCCTGCTCGGGGTAACGGGCTCAGGCAAGACCTTCAGCATCGCCAACGTGATCGCCCACGTGAACCGCCCCACTTTGGTGCTGGCCCCCAACAAAACCCTGGCGGCGCAGCTGTACGGCGAGTTCAAGTCGTTCTTCCCGAACAACGCGGTGGAGTACTTCGTCTCGTACTACGACTACTACCAGCCCGAAGCCTATGTGCCCTCCTCCGATACCTTTATCGAGAAAGATGCCTCGATCAACGACCATATCGAGCAGATGCGCCTGTCAGCCACCAAGGCGCTGCTGGAGCGCAAGGATGCAATTATCGTCACTACGGTGTCGTGCATTTACGGCCTGGGCAGCCCTGAAACCTATTTGAAGATGGTGTTGCACGTCGATCGCGGGGACAAACTCGACCAGCGCGAGCTGCTGCGCCGCCTGGCCGACCTGCAATACACCCGCAATGACATGGACTTTGCCCGCTCGACCTTCCGCGTGCGCGGCGACGTGATCGACATCTACCCGGCCGAATCTGACCTGGAAGCGGTGCGTATCGAGCTGTTCGATGACGAAGTCGAAAGCATCAGCGCCTTTGACCCGCTGACCGGCGAAGTCATCCGCAAGATGCCGCGCTTTACCTTCTACCCGAAGAGCCACTACGTAACCCCGCGTGAAACCCTGCTCGACGCCGTTGAGGGCATCAAGGTGGAACTCAAGGAGCGCCTTGAATACCTGCGCGCCAACAACAAACTGGTGGAGGCCCAGCGCCTGGAGCAACGCACCCGTTTTGATCTGGAAATGATCATGGAGCTGGGCTACTGCAACGGCATCGAAAACTACTCGCGCTACCTGTCGGGCCGCGAGTCCGGTGCGCCGCCGCCGACCCTGTTCGACTACCTGCCGGCCGATGCCTTGCTGGTGATCGATGAGTCCCACGTCAGCGTGCCGCAGGTGGGCGCCATGTACAAAGGCGACCGCTCGCGCAAAGAGACCCTGGTGGAATACGGCTTCCGCCTGCCTTCGGCACTGGATAACCGGCCGATGCGCTTTGATGAATGGGAGCGCATCAGCCCGCAAACGATTTTCGTCTCGGCCACCCCCGGCAATTACGAGGCCGAGCACGCGGGCCGCGTGGTCGAGCAAGTGGTGCGCCCGACAGGCCTGGTCGATCCGCAAATCGAAGTGCGCCCGGCGCTGACCCAGGTCGATGACTTGCTCTCCGAAATTGCCAAGCGCGTCGCCCTGGAAGAGCGCGTACTGGTCACCACGCTGACCAAGCGCATGTCCGAAGACCTCACCGACTACCTCGCCGATCACGGCGTGCGCGTGCGTTACCTGCACTCGGACATCGACACCGTGGAGCGCGTCGAGATCATTCGCGACCTGCGCCTTGGGGTGTTTGACGTGCTGGTGGGCATCAACCTGCTGCGCGAAGGCCTGGACATGCCCGAAGTGTCGCTGGTGGCGATTCTCGATGCCGACAAGGAAGGTTTCCTGCGTTCCGAGCGCTCGCTGATCCAGACCATTGGCCGGGCGGCCCGTAACCTCAATGGCCGGGCGATTCTCTACGCCGACCGGATCACCGGGTCGATGGAACGGGCCATGGGCGAAACCGAACGCCGCCGGGAAAAACAGATCGCCTTCAACCTCGCCAACGGCATCACCCCCAAAGGCGTGTTCAAGGACGTGGCCGACATCATGGAAGGTGCGGTGGTGCCAGGCTCGCGCAGCAAGAAGCGCAAGGGCATGGCCAAAGCCGCCGAAGAAAACGCCAAGTACGAAAACGAACTGCGTTCACCGAGCGAAATCAGCAAGCGCATTCGTCAGCTGGAAGAGAAAATGTACGCCCTGGCCCGCGACCTGGAATTCGAGGCCGCCGCACAGATGCGTGACGAAATCGGCAAGCTCAGGGAGCGCTTGTTGCAGGTTTGACCCCCTGTGAGAGCGGGCTTGGTGCGGCTCGGTGTATCTGAATCACCGAGGTGCTGCTGTCGCGAGCAAGCCCGCTCCCACAGAGGACCAACTCACACAGCCACAGCCGCCACCGCCTCAACCTCAAACAGCATTTCATCCAGCGCCAGGCGCGGTACCGGGATCAAGGTACAGGCCGGCGCCGGCAGCGAACCCCAGACCCGCGCCACTTCAGCGCCCAGAATCTGCAAACGCTCCATGCTGTGATCAACAATCAGCACGGTGATCTTGGCCACGTCCTTGAGCTGCGCATCCGCTGCAGCCAGGGCGATCTGCAGGTTGGCAAATGCCTGGCGCACCTGTTCGGCGAAATCGGGTGACAGCTCGCTGTTGGCGTTTTCACCGCCCTGGCCCGCGGTATACACCAGACGCACATTGGGTGCCAGGCGTGCGACATGGGAATAGCCGTTGGGCGCAGGGTCATACAGCCCGGCCGGGTTGAGCAGTTGCACAGCAGGGTGAAGGTTCTTATCCATAAAATTCGCACCTTGGGGCAGTAGAGTTGGCAGCGCGCTATTCAACCACTGTCGCCAATCCCCATGCCAGTGCCCTCGCGGCACATGCCGCAAATATGCAAGGATGTTACGCCGCACCGCACCAAAGCCCGATCCCCAAGGATGACCATGACCGCCATCAACACCCAAATGCCCCTTGTGCCGGGGCGACTCGAACAAATGTCGACCCGTATTGCCTTTTTCATTGCCGGTTTTGGCCTCGCGGCCTGGGCCCCGCTGGTGCCTTATGCCAAGGCGCGGGCCGGGCTCGATGAAGCCACCCTCGGCCTGTTGCTGCTGTGCCTGGGCGCAGGCTCGATCCTGGCGATGCCCATCGCCGGTGTTCTGGCCACGCGCTTTGGCTGTCGCCGGGTATTGATCGGCGGCACGCTGTTGATCTGCCTCGCACTGCCGCTGCTGGCGACGGCCAGTTCCATGCCGTTGCTGGTCGCGACGCTCTTTGTGTTCGGTGCAGGGCTGGGCGCCGTCGACTCCACCGTCAACCTGCAAGCCGTGATCGTCGAGCGCGCCAGCGGGCGCAATATGATGTCGGGCTTCCATGGGCTGTTCAGTGTCGGCGGGATTGCCGGCGCGGCCGGTGTCAGCGCGCTGCTGGCGCTGGGCCTGTCACCCCTGTGGGCGATTGTGGTGGTGATTGTGCTGATCCTCGCCGCCCTGCTCAAAGCCGCCCCGCACCTGCTGCCTTATGGCAGTGAAAGCAGCGGGCCGGCATTTGCCGTGCCCCACGGCGTGGTGCTGTTTATCGGTTTGCTGTGCTTTACCGTGTTCCTGGCCGAAGGCGCGATGCTGGACTGGAGCGCCGTGTTTTTGACCACCGAGAAAAGTATCGGCGAAGCCTACGCCGGGCTTGGCTATGCCGCGTTCGCCCTGACCATGACCGCAGGCCGATTGATGGGTGACACCATCGTCAGGCACCTGGGCGCCCGGCGGGTGATTGTATTGGGAGGCGTGTTTGCTGCCACGGGCATGGCCCTGGCGACGCTGGCACCGAACTGGGAAGTTGCACTGCTCGGTTACGCACTGGTAGGCGTGGGCTGCTCCAACATTGTGCCGGTGCTTTACACCGCCGTCGGCAAACAGACCGTGATGCCGGAAAACATCGCCGTGCCGGCCATTACTACCCTGGGGTATGCGGGGATTCTGGCAGGGCCTGCGGCCATCGGTTTTATCGCCCATGCCAGCAGCCTGAGCAGTGCCTTTTTGCTGATCACCGCCATGCTGGTAGCCGTAGCCATCAGCGGGCGGATATTGCGGGTTTAGACGCCATGCCCTCGCTCTGACCCTCTCTCGCAGGGAGAGGGTCAGAGCGCTTTTGGCTCAGAACCCTACGCTGGCCTGCACAAAGAACGTGCGCGGCTCGCCCAGGTAAATCCCGGAGTTGTTGTCGCTGGAGCGGGTGTAGTACTCCTGGTTGAACAGGTTCTTGATCCCCGCGCCCACCTTGAGGTTCGACGCTTGCGGCCCGAAGTCGTAACCCACGCGCGTGCTCCAGGTTGCATAGCCCGGGATATCACCGTACTGCCCGTCCGGGGTCGGATCGGTGATGTAGACCCCGCCGGTGCCCGGCGCATGCTGCTGGGACTGGGCGAACATATCGACGTTGTACGTCCAGCGATTGACCACATAACGCGCGCCAAGGTTGACCACTTGCCGTGAGTACAGCGGCAGGTCGCGGCCCTTGAAGTTCATGATGTCCCCTTCAGCCGTCGCCTTGGTGTAGGTAAAGCCCGCATTCAGCGACAACCCGTCAAGGCGCGCGTCCAGTGCCGACATGTCGTAGTGGACCGACGTTTCCAGGCCCTGGTGCTTGGTCGCCCCCAGGTTGGTCCAGCCCACATCGTTGCTGACGTATTGCAACTCGTCGGCAAAGTCGATGTAGAACAGCGTCACTTCACCGCCCCACACGCCATTGTCGTAGCGCGTCCCCAGTTCGTAGGTCTTGGCTTTTTCAGGGCGCAGGCCTGCCGCCGTCGCATCGCCGACACCGCCCTGCCCCAGCTGGAAGTATTGCAGGCTGCCGAACGAGGTTTCGTAGTTGGCAAACAGCTTCCACGCGTCCGAGAGGTGATACATCACGCTCAGCGCCGGCAGGGCTTCGCTGCTGTCGATGCTGCGCTTTTTCTCAAGCACCGGCACACCGTTGTTGCCCAGTACCGGACGGTCGTGCCAGTTGGTGCTGATGCGCTCGAAGCGAATGCCCGGGGTTACCGTCCAGTTGCCCACGTCGATCTTGTCGTCGATATAGAACGAGTTGGCTTCAGTACCGCCGGTGCGATCCTGGTACGCATGGCCGTCGGCACCAGGTCCCGGCACTGGCACGTTATTGACCAGGTAAACCTGGCTGGCCTCTTCATGCATCGCCTCTTTGAGGTAGCGATAACCCAGGCCGACTTCCTGGGTGACCGGCCCCAGCGTGAACACATGGGACACCCGCGGCTCGATGCCGAAAGTGTGGTAGCTGCGCGGGTACGCCGCCAGGGTTTGCAAGTTGCGCGCAGCAATATTGCTGCCACGGAAGCTGTCGGTGTAATAGGTCAGGACTTCAAACTGGGTCTGGTCGTCAATCTGGCGCAAGTACTTGAAGGACACATCCTTGCGGCGCCCGGTGAAGCTGTCATAGTCGCGCACCGACTGGTACGGGTCTGCATCGAACTGCTTCTGGGTCAGACCGCCGGGCATGTCCGCCGTGGCATCGTAGTAGTGGAAATTGAGCGTGAAGTCATCCTGATCGGTGGGCGCCCAGTGGGTTTTGAGCATCACGTCATCGATATCGTTGTCATTGTTGCGGGCCCGGTAGCCGTCGCCCTTGACCCCGGAATACAGCAGCGCAGCCCCCATGCCGTTGTCAGCCGTGCCGCCCACAAATGCCGACTCAATGTGCTTCCAGCCACCGCGCCCGGAGGTCTCCAGCGTGGTGCCGACTTCGCCCTGGAAGGTTTCAGGAATGGCCCGGGTTACAAAGTTGATCACCCCGCCCACGTTTTGCGGTCCGTAACGCACCGAGCCCGCACCGCGAACCACATCGATACTGTCCAGGTTGCCCGAGGAAATCGGGGCCATCGACAACTGCGGCTGGCCATAAGGTGCGAACGCCGCGGGAATACCGTCGATCAACACGGTGGAGCGCGGCGACAGGCGCGAGGTCAGGCCGCGTACGCCGACGTTCAGCGAGATATCACTGCCGCCGGTGCCGTTGGACGCTTGCACCTGCACCCCGGGGATGCGCTTGAGCACATCGCTGACGTTCATCGCCCCCTGCTCGATCATCGCCTCGCGGCGCACCACTGTCCGGGCACCAGGGTGGTTCTGCACCACCGCGTCATTGGCATCGCTCAACCAGTTGCCGACCACCTTTACATCTACCGGGCCCAGTTCCAGCGGGCCGGAAGCAGCGGCACTGACCGTTGGCGCAGCACGCAGGGTCACGGCATCGCCATTCAATTCGTAGCTCAGGCCACTGCCTTGCAGCAGCAGGGCCAGGGCCTGCTCGGGCGAGAGGTTGCCATCGACCGCCGGGGCCTGCTTGCCAGCCACCAGTTGCGGGCTGAAAAACACCTGCAGCGACGTCTGCTGGGCCAACTGGCTCAGCGCAGAGCCCAAGGGCTGGGACTGGATATGGATAGCACTCGACGGGGATTCGCCGGCAAACGCACAGGGCATCGCAGCACTGACCGCCAGGGCCAGGGCCAGCGGCAACCAGCGGGCCCGGGCAACGGATGATGGAGTGCTCAAAGGTGTTTCAAGCGAGGAAAGTCGCCCACGAGGATTGTTATTTTTCACGTCGAGTCTTGCCCTGTAGATCGCACCTGGGTGCGACTGTTAATGCAAACCAGTTGCAGTTGATCTAGAAGACGAAGAACTCGAAAAAAACCTGAACCTGTTCTGGCGTTATTTTCTGGAGACTATTTCCTGGCTGCCGTCTGCACGGGTTCTGATGGCCACTGGCAGGATCTGCGGCAAGGCCTTGAGCAGTGCATCGGTGTCATCGGTTTTAAACACGCTGGTCAGGCGCAACCGGGCCAGCGCAGGCGTGCTCACGTGCAGCGGCTTGTCGCGATAGCGCGAGGCCTGGGCGGCCACCTCGCCAAGGCTGGCGTCATTGAACACCAGTTGCCCCTTGCGCCAGGCCGTCAGCGCCTGGGTATTGACCGGCTGCGCGGCGGCCACCTGGCCCTGGGCATCGACCACAGTGCCCAGCCCCGCCGTCAGATTGACCACGGCATGTGAATCATCGCCCTGCACCCGGACATGCCCCGACTCCACCGCAACCCGGGCCTGGTCGCCCTCGCGCAACACATCGAAGCGGGTGCCGGTTACCGTCACCTGACCGGCGCCGGCCTGTACCACGAAGGGCCGGTCCGGGTCATGGGCCACGCTGAACATGCCCTCGCCCTGCTCCAGTTCGACACTGCGCTGCTGACGTTCGAAGTGGACGCGTATTCGGCTGCGGCCATTGAGTTCGATGGATGAACCATCGGGCAAGGTGACGGTGCTGCGCTCGCCCAGCGCCGTGGCAAACTCTGCGTGATAGCCCGTAAACGATTGCAGTTGCATCCATACACCCGCACCGGCTGCCACTGCGATGACACTCGCAGCCAGCCCGTAGGCCAAAAACGGTCGACGCTTGATTGTCGGGGAAGGAGCATCGCACAGAGCCTGCAGCCGGGCCTGGGGCAACAGGTCTGCGGCGGACCACAAACTGGCCAGCCACTGATACTCCACCTCATGGCAGGGGTGTTGCGCACGCCAGGCGTCCAGTTCGGCCTGCTCGGCCACGCCCAGGGTTTGCGCTTGCGCCCGCGCAAACCAGGTCGCGGCGGCGTCGCGCACGCAGTCGCTGCCACAGGTACAGTCACGCGTATCCATCATGCAGTCCTTTACCGATGTCATCACGGAGCCTCCACCCGTTCACGCAGGTGGCGCAGGGTGCGGATCATATACTTTTCCACCATGTTCTTGGACAGCCCCAGGCGTTCGGCAATCTCGGCCTGGGTCAGGCCTTCGATCTTCTGCCAGACAAAAACCTTGCGGCAATTAAGCGGGAGCTCCTGCAATGCCCTTTCGACCGACTCAGCCAACTGGATAGCGCGCATGTACTGCTCCGGGTCGCCGGTTTCGGACGAACTTGGGGGAACGGCTGCCTGCTCCTTGGCGTCGCGTAACTCTGCACGGCGAAAACCGTCCACCGCGATATTGCGTGCAGTCTGATGCAAATACGCCCGCGGCAACTGCACCGCATCCGGGTTGGATTCGAGCACGCGGACAAAGGTGTCATGGGCAAGGTCTTGCGCCTGCTGACGATTGCGCAGGCGCCGGGTCCAGGTTCCGATCAACTCTTCGTAATGTTCAAAGAAGCCCGTTCGACGGGGCACTTTCTGAGTCATCGCACGGGACTACAAAGGTGGGGCGCGAATAGTAATGCTTCCTATTAAAGGCAGCAATCATTGCGACGCCCCCGGGTTACCCCCCTTACATCCCAGCCTTGGCCAACAAGCGTTTTTCCACCTGACTGGCGCCGCCAAATCCGTAGCGCCGGGCAGTCAGTACACCCACCAGACCCATCAGCGCGCAAAACACCACGCACACCCACGGGCTCCATGGCATCAGCGCGATCAGCAACAACGGCGTGGTGCTGGCCCACAGTGCGTAGGCGATGTTGTAGGTGAAGGAGATCCCCGACACCCGGATCGGCGCCGGGAACAAACCGACCATCACCGACGGCACTACTCCGACAATCCCGCAAGTCAAGCCGGCGAATGCGTAGGCCAGGCCCGGCAACGCCCACTGGCCCACCAGGCTGGCGTAGAGCAAGCCGATCCCCAACGGCAGCAACAGGCTGTACAGCACGATGCTGCGCCATACGCCAATACGGTCCACGATCAACCCGGCCAGCACGCAGCCAATATTCAAAAACACGATGCCCAGACTGCTCAGGGCAAAGGTATGGCTGGCGGTCATGCCAAAGCGCTGCTGCATCACGGTTGGCGTGATGACCACAAACACCACCACGGCACTGGTCAGTACACAGGTCAGCAGGGCTGCCGGCAGCAATGAGGCACGGTGATCGCGCAGCACGGTGCGCAACGGGAACTCGGCCCGGCCCTCACGCTGGTCACGCAAGGCCAGGAACACCGGGGTTTCGCTGAGCCAGCGGCGCAACCACACGCCAATCACGCCAAACACCCCCCCTAGCAGGAACGGAAAGCGCCAGGCGTAATCAAGGATTTCAGCCGGGGTAAACAGTTGCGCCAGCAATGTGGCCGTCAGTGCGCCCAGCAAATAGCCGAACGTGAGCCCGGCCTGCAAAAAGCCCAACGCATAACCACGGCGACCGGCCGGGGCATGCTCGGCGACAAATGCCCAGGCGCTCGGCACTTCCCCGCCCACTGCCGCACCTTGCAGAATCCGCAGTGCCAACAGGATCAACGGGGCGAAATAACCGATGTCGGCGTAAGTGGGCATGATCCCGATCAGCAGACAAGGCAGCGCCATCATCAGGATGCTCAGGCTGAACACCCGCTTGCGCCCCAGATGGTCGGCAAAATGCGCCATCAGGATCCCGCCCAGCGGCCGCGCCAGATAGCCGGTCACGAAAATCCCGAAGCTTTGCAGCAGACGCAACCATTCGGGCATATCCGGCGGGAAAAACAGCTGGCTGAGGATCAGGGCAAAGAACACAAAAATAATGAAATCGTAGATTTCCAGCGCCCCGCCCAAGGCTGCAAGGCCCAGGGTTCTGTAGTCGGAGCGGGAAAAGCGCACTGTTGTGGCTTGAGTATCAGCAGACATAAATAGGCTCAATGTGAACTGGACACGCCTATGCTGGCGCTTGCGGTCGAGGGCGCGAGCATAGCAAATCCTGTGGAAACGACTGGCAAAACCTGTGGGAGCAAGCCTGCTCGCGCCCACAAAGCCCCAACAGGCAACTATCCCGGCCACCCCCCTCCCAATGCCCCAAACACATCCACCAGCGACAACGATACCTGCGCGGTGCTGTCCACCAGCGCCGCTTCATTGGCCAGCAGCGCGTTTTGCACGGTCAATACGTTCAGAAAGTCCACCGTTCCCTGGACGTACTGTTGATGAACGCTGTCCAGAGCCCGCTGGCTATGCACCACAGCCTGCTGCAGGCTGTCACGCCGGCGCTGGCCGGCCTGATACGCCACCAGCGCATCGTCCACCTCGTGCCAGGCACTCAATACGGTTTTTTGATACGCAATACCCGCCTCCTGCTGACGCCCCTCCTGCAATTGCAGGGCCCCCTGCAAGCGCCCGCCTTCAAACACCGGCACGCTCAACCCCGGCCCGAACGCAAAACTGCGCGAGCCCCAACTGCCCAGATCCGAGAGTTGCATGGCCTGCAACCCCAGGCTGCCAGACAAGGTAATTCGCGGATAAAAATCAGCCTCGGCCATGCCGATTGCAGCCGTCGCTGCATGCAGTTGTGCCTCGGCACGGCGGATATCGGGACGTCGTTGCGCCAACTCGCTCGGCAAACCGATCGGCACGTCCGCACCATAGGCCGGCACTGGCGCCACTGCGCTCAATTGCTGCTGCAAGGCCCGTGGTTCTCGGGCCAGCAGCATGCTCAGGGCATTGATCAATTGCGCACTTCGCTGCTGCAACGGTGCCATGCGCGCTTCTATTTCGGCCACTTGGGCGGCGGCTTCCGACACCTGCAAATCGGTGGCCACGCCCTCTTTGAGCTGCAATCGGGTCAACTCCAGGCTACGCCGGGCGATCTGCAGGTTTTGCTCCACCACCGCCAGTGCCTGTTGCGTGCCGCGCAGTTGAATATAGTGTTGTGCGGTCTGCACGATCACCAGTAACTGCACACCGTGACGGTCCTCTGCCGCCACCCGCACCGATGCATCGGCCGCTTCGACCGAACGCTTGACCCTGCCCCACAGGTCAGCCTCCCAGCTGAAACCCAGACCGCCATTCCACAGGTTGAACGCCTGCTTGCCGCTATGACCCGAAGGATCATTCAAGCCCTGCTGGCTGTTGCGGCCGCGACTGTAAGCCGCCGTAGCGCCAACCTCGGGCAAGGTGTCGGCATTTATCTGACGGCGTATCGCCAGGCTCTTCTCCAGGCGGCTGGCAGCCAGTTGCACATCAAAATTGCTCTGTTGCGCCTCGCGCACCAGGGCCGACAATTGCACATCACCAAAACCGTCCCACCAACGCGGGTCTACAGCCGACTCAACGGTCCGGCCATGCCCCGCTTCAGCGGCCACAGGCGCCCAATGGGCTGCCAGCCCGGGCACGGGGGGCTGAAAGTCCGGGCCCACCACGCAACCACTCAGGTTCAGCACGCTGTAACAGGCCACAGCCCAAACCAATGCATTGTTTTTCATCGTGCGCTGACCTGCTGATCGTGAGCCGCCGTGTCGATGGACGCGTCCACCGACATGCCGAGGCGCAATTGGCTGGCCAGCAACTGCCCTTGATCCAGAGTGACTTTCACTGCAATGCGCTGCGCCACCTTGGTGAAGTTCCCCGTCGCGTTATCCGGAGCAATCGCCGAGAACGTCACACCGGTAGCCGGCGCAATGCTGTCGACGGTGCCGTGCAGGGTCTGGCCGGGGAAGCTGTCGACCTTGATCGTCACACGCTGCCCGGCCTGCATATTTGTCAGCTGGTGCTCGAGAAAATTGGCCATCACATAGGCGTCGGCCAGCGGCACAACCGCCAGCACCGTATCGCCGGGTTTGACGTAAGCGCCCAGACGCACGCTGCGCCGACCCACCACACCGTCAAAAGGCGCCATCAGTTGAGTGTGGGACAAGTCCAGTTCGGCCCTTGCCTGCAAGGCCTCGGCATACTGCACCGACGCTTGCGCGGCAGTGGCCTGGGCGGCCAGCACCCGGGTTTGCTGGCGGGCGGCTTCCAGCGCGGCCTTGTGTTGAGCCAGCTCGGCCCGGGCGATCAGCGAGCGGTTTTTCGCCTGCTGGGAATTTTGCAGCGTGCCTGCGCCCTGACCCGCCAGATGTTGATAGCGCTGCAACTCGTGCTCGGCAAACTCGACCTGCGCCAGATCCGCATCGACCGTAGCCTTGGCCTGTTCGATCAGTGAACGCTGTCGTTCCAGCATCGCCAGCGCATTGGCCTGTTGTGCCTGCGCGGTAGCCACGCTGGCTTGCGCGGCTTGCACGCCAGCCTGATAGTCCTGCGGATCAATGCGCGCCAACAACTGCCCGGCCTTGACCGGCTGGTTGTCCTGCACCAGCACTTCGTCGATAAAACCGGCGACTTTGGGCGCGATCAAGGTGTAATCGGCGCTGACAAACGCATCATTGGTGCTCTGCACGGTTCCCGTCGCGAACACCAGCCTCCACAGCCCGTACAGCACGATAACTGCCAGCACACCCGCACCGACCATGACCCAGGGTTTGCGCCCGTTTGTTGTACTCATTTCACAGCTCCAGCAGGTGTGCCCGGCGCGTAGATCCGCGTGGGGCCAAAAGGGATTAACACAATCAATAAAAGCGCCAGGGCGGCCATGTACAGATAGAGATCGGCAGACGTCAGCACCACCGCCTGCTGATGAACCCGGCGCGCCAGATCGGTCCCGGTACTGACCAGCGGCGAGCTGCCCAGGCGATCGAGCAACATCGTTGAATGGAAGTGCTCGCGGTTGAGCGTCAACACGCCCAGCACACTGCCCGCCGCCACCGCCGAAAAGCCTTTGACGGTATTGAACCAGGCCGAGGCAAAGGGGCCATCAGCCGGGTTCAGGCCGCCCGTGGCCAGCATCAACAGCGGGATCACCGCCATTGGCTGGGCGATGATTTGAATCGCCTGCAACCCGTAGAAGTTCTCGCGACTCCACAGCGAAGTCACCTGCGAGCCGATGCCGCACGCCAGCGCCAACAGCGCCAGGCCAATAGCCAGCACCCAGCGGCAATCGACCCAGCGCAGGTTGCACAGCGCGACCACCAGCGGCAGCGCAATCAATTGCGGCACCGCCACCAGCAACATGACCGGCGCGGTTTCGAGGGGACGATAACCCTGCACCTGGGCCAGATAACTGGACGGAATTTTAATCACCGCCAGCAACACAAACAGCACCCCGCCCAAAGTCAGCAATGCGTGGGCCAGGTTGCGGATTTTCAGCAGTTGCAACTTGAAAAATGGCAGCGGGTGCGACCACTCATTGATAAAAAACAACACCATCAAGGCCGTGCCGCCGACAATAAAAAACCGGATCATCGGCGACTCGAACCAGTTCATCCGCTGGCCCAGTTCCAGCCCCAGCACCAGCATGATCAGGCCCGGCAAGCCGAGCAGCAGGCCGCGCCAGTCAAACTGTTTGAAGCGTTCCAGACGCAATGGATCCTGGGGCAACCCCCATGCCACGCAGGCCATCGCCAGCAGGCCCAGCGGGATGATCTGCCAGAACGCCCATTGCCACCCGGCGTACTCCACCCACCAGGCGGACAGCGGCGTACCAAAACTGGGGCCGAACGTGGCGGTCAGCGCGTAACTGCCCAACCCGTACAGACGAATGCCCGGCGGCAAGAAACGCAGCGCCACCGACATCAGCATCGGCGGCAATGCACCCCCGGCAAACCCCTGCAAGGTGCGCAGCAGCATCAGCACATCGACATTGGGGGCGAACGGGCAGAGGATGCCCAACAGCAAAAAAGCGCCGATGGCCCACAGGGTGAAGCGGCGCAAAGAGAAGGTGGCTGCACACCAGGGCGCGAAGGCCATGGCGCTGATGGATGTGGCCGAATACACCGCCAGCAGCCAGGTACTTTCGTCATAGCCGATGCCCATTGCCCCACGAATATCGGGCATGGCCACCTTGGTTACATTCTCGTTGAAACCCGAGACCAGCACCGCCAGCAGTACCCCCAGCAGGCCGGTGAAAATACGCAGGCCAAATGCCGTGCTGATGACAGGTGCAGGTGCGACCAGCGCCGTCACACCCGGGCTCCTGACGTCAAATCACGTCCATGTTCAAACCGCCAATGCATGGCTGACTCCGTCGTCTAAGTAGTTGACGGAAAGTTTAATCAGCTCCCATTGCTATAAAAATTGATAAATAGCTAACTGTGGAGTGCGCCGGACGCAACAATCATCAAAGCCAGCGTTTATGGGGCATTGTGGGAGCGGGTTTGCTCGCGATGCAGGCAACGCGGTCTGGCAGGCAAGCCAGCTCCCGCAGGTTTGGCGCCGCCCACAAAATTCGCATCAAACCACCGCGTTATCGCAGAAAGTCTTGAGGGTACGGCGCAGCCAGCGGTGGGCATGGTCGTTGTCCAGGCGCGGGTGCCAGGCCTGAACGATTTCTACCGGTTGCAACTGGATCGGCAGCTCGAATGGACGCAGCTTGAGGCCTAGTGGCTCAAGGGTCTTGAGCAACACCTGAGGCATCAACGGCAAGATCAGATCAGCGCCAGCCAGGGCAAAAATCGCCGAGTAGAAGGTCGGCGTAGTGAACGACACACGTCGCTCCAGCCCCTGCTCGGCCAGCAGCGTGTCAATCGGCCCGCGGGCATGGCCCCGGCGGGACACACTGATATGGTCAAACCCGGCAAACCGTCGGGTCGTAATGGGCTGGTCGAATATGGGGTGCCCCTCGCGCGCCAGCCCCACAAAGGGGCACGTGAACAGCCGTTGTACCTTGATATCCGAACTGAAGCGGTTAGTGGCGCAGATGGTCAGGTCAATGCGCCCTTCGTTCAGCGCTTCATCATCGGTAAAACCTTCGGGCACTACCCGCAAGGTGGCCTTGGGCATTTCCAGGGCTATTTGCTGGCGTAAAGCAGCACCATAAACGCCAAAAAACACGTCATTGGCGCGAATGCTGAACGTACGCTCCAGCTCCCGTAAATCACTGTCCTGGCTTTGGGTGAATATCCCGTGCGCCAACTCAACCACGCCACGCACCTGCTCACGCAACTCCAGTGCCCTGGGTGTGGGGACAAGCCCACGGCCCGAACGCACCAGAATAGGGTCATTCAAGACTTCACGGATTCGGGTCAAGGTGCGGCTCATGGCCGGAGCGCTCAGGTTCATGCGCCGGGCAGCGCCCACCACCGAGCCTTCTTCGAGCAAGACATTCAAAGCAACCAGCAGATTCAAGTCAGGTATTTGCATGGGCCAAAGGGTATCGGGTAACGCATGGCGTGCCTAGCCGGCTTGCCATGCACCATTGTTGCGCATCAGGTAAAACAGTTTCGCGCACACTTAGCTAGCTAACTAAGTTAGCCATTGATACATTGCCGCCCGTCAGGTTGATGCCTGACGCTCTCTTTGGTTGAGATTTTTGGCCATTACCCGATCCCCATGACGGTAGTGGCCTTTTTTACGTCTGCCCCCTCCTCGCCCCCTCCTGGAGCCATCCCAAGTGGTGGACCCGCCTAACCTGAACTACGCTGGCAGCCCAAACCATCACAACGGTTGGGGACTTTATGCAGTTGGGTAAAAAGATCTCTAAGCTGGAACAACTGAGCTGCAAATATAGTCGCTGGATTCATGCCACCCGAATCAGCCTGGCGTTTCTGATTACCTTTGTCGTCATCCGTTATTTCAAACTCGACGGCGCCTCCTATGCCCTGATCACCATGCTGATCGTGATGGGCCCACAACCTTATTGGGGCAATGTCTCGTCACGGGCCGTGCAACGTACCGGCGGCACCATCATCGGGGCGCTGTCGGGCCTGATCGGGCTGTACCTGGAAATCTATTCGTTCCCCCTCATGCTGCTGTGGTCCGCAGTCATGATGTTTATCGCCGGTTACCTGACCCTCGGCAAACGCCCTTATATGGCCCTGCTGATCGGCGCAACACTGGCGGTGGTCAGCTGCGCGCCACCCAATGACATGGAATCGGCCATAACCCGCAGTATTTACGTGCTGGCCGGCTCCTTGCTGGCGATGGTCTACACCAGCATCTATCCGCAACGGGCCTACACCGACCTGCGGATCAAACTCAGCGCAAGCCTGGGCCAGATCAACAACCTGTATGCGGCGTACTTCTCCCCAAGGGTGCCCGAGCGACCGAACCTGGATGATCAGCTAAAGGACGAGCTGGATGCGATCATCAAGTTGCGCAACTACATAGCCCCCGCCAGCAACGAGACCAACCTCAAGAAAGAAGTGTTCGAGTCCCTGCAAACCCTGCACCGCAACATGCTGGCGACCATGAGCCTGATGATTGATGCGTACTGGTCTTCGCGGGAAAGCCACTTGCTGATCGAGAGCGAACCGGCATTGAACGGTTTGCACAAATTGATCCCCCAGGCACTGGAGTCGTTGCAGAACAAGCTGTGCATGGAGATTTCAAACAACCAGATCAGTGGTGAACTGCGCCAGAAAACCCATGATTTGAATGAGGTTGTCCTCAAGAGCCTTGAAGGCAAGATCACCGAAACGCCGTTTTATGCCTATGTCTGGCTGAGCCTGCAGATGCTCAAGCAGTTGACTGACTTCAATGACCAGCTGCATGCCGCGCTCTATCACAACGGCCACAGACACTTGTTTAAAGACGGCAAGCTGCCGGGTGAACAAAAGTAGTCATTTGCCGCTGGCCTGAACGGCACTTTCGGGGGCGGCTGCGCGCCCTCTAAATCAGCGGTTCAGGCACTGATTGACGCTACTTTTTGGGAGTTTTAAGACTCATTTAGATGACTTATCGCACTAAAGATGAAGAATTAACTTACAAAAACTACATTACAACAATCAAAAACGTCGTTCAAAACCCTTCAAAAAAAAACAGTAAACATCTGTTTTATAACGATTTATACGCACAAACCCATCTCCTGAATTGTGTCAACCGCCTCTTTATTTCCCTTCCTGCCCGGCTGGCCGGCTGGAAATTATGGTCTAGGCTCTGGTCGCGCCCGTCTTAATGGATTTGAACGGTTGACCCCTATGAAACGACAACCCGCTCCAAACACTACTCCCCAACGCCAACCCGCCTTCGCACCCAAGCAGCGTGCGAAGTGGTTTTGCATGCGTGCGCGCCTGACCGACACTCCTGAATTTTAATTTTTACCGCACTGTTGATAGGAGGGCTTATGCAGCTCACCCCCAGAGAAGTCGAAAAGCTGATGATTTACACCTTGTCGGACGTGGCATTCCGACGTAAGGATCGCGGCTTGAAATTGAACTATCCAGAGGCTGTTTCAATTATCACCGTGACTGCACTGGAAGGCGCACGGGACGGCAAGTCGGTAGAGGATGTGATGCAGTTAGCCGCAAAAGTACTGACCAAAGACGACGTAATGGAAGGCGTCAGCGACTTGATTCCAAACGTTCAGGTAGAAGCGATTTTCACCGACGGCAGCCGCCTGGTCACAGTCCACGACCCGATCAAGTAACCGTCTGCTTTCATCCGGTATACGCAAAACTTTCACGTTTTGAGGAATCAGTCATGAGCACTAAAGAAACATCAGGTCCGCATCAGGATACTCACCCGAAACACAGCATCCCCCACGCCAAAAACCCCGGCGGCGTGCACAAGGGCAACGAAGCCGATGTCCCCCTGGGCGGCACCATCTACGCCAGCACGCCCATCTCGTTCAACGAAGACCGCCCTGTAACCAAGGTCAAAGTGCGCAACACCGGTGACCGCCCGATCCAGATCGGTTCGCACTTTCACTTCTTCGAAGTCAACCGTGCCCTTGAGTTCGACCGTGCTGCTGCCTTTGGCAAGCGCCTGAACATCTCGTCCACCACGGCTATCCGCTTCGAGCCGGGCGATGAAATTGAAGTGCCGCTGGTTCCCTTCGGTGGCAAGCAAACCCTTTACGGCTTCAACAACCTGGTCGATGGCTGGGCACCGGACAAGCTCACCAGCAACCATGAGCGCCCGGAAAAACTGCAAGCCATCCAGCGCGCGCGCGATCACGGCTTCAAGTTCTCCGCCCCGTCCAAGCCCGTCAACGACAAGTAACCGCCGCATTCTCATTTTTTGCATACGCGCCGTCGAGCCATTGACGCATGCGCGGCATTAGAAAGGAGCCACCGATGCCAACCATTTCACGCAAAGAATACGCAGGCCTGTTCGGCCCAACTACGGGCGATAAAATCCGCCTGGGTGACACCAACCTGTTTGTCGAGATTGAGAAGGACCTCCGCGGTTACGGCGACGAGTCTGTATACGGCGGCGGCAAGTCACTGCGCGACGGCATGGGGGCCGACAATACCCTGACCCGCGACAACGGCGTACTGGACCTGGTGATCACCAACGTCACCATCATCGATCCGATCCAGGGCGTGATCAAAGCCGACGTCGGCATCCGTGACGGCAAAATTGCCGGTATCGGCAAAAGCGGCAACCCCGGCACCATGAACGGTGTGACCCCGGGCCTGGTGGTGGGTGTGAGCACCGACGCCATCTCCGGTGAGCACCTGATCCTGACCGCTGCCGGGATCGACACCCACGTTCACCTGATCTCTCCGCAACAGGCGTATCACGCGCTGTCCAACGGCGTGACCACCTTCTTCGGCGGCGGCATTGGCCCAACCGACGGCACCAACGGCACCACCGTGACCCCTGGCCCGTGGAACATCCGCCAGATGCTGCGCTCGCTGGAAGGGCTGCCGATCAACGTCGGCATGCTCGGCAAGGGCAACTCCTTTGGCCGCGACCCGCTGGTCGAACAGGTCATTGCCGGTGTTGCCGGTTTCAAGGTTCACGAGGACTGGGGCGCAACCTCCAACGCACTGCGCCATGCGCTGCGTACGGCCGATGAGTTCGACGTCCAGGTCTCGGTGCACACCGACAGCCTGAACGAATGCGGTTATGTCGAAGACACCATTGATGCCTTCGAAGGTCGCACCATTCATACCTTCCACACTGAAGGCGCCGGTGGCGGTCACGCCCCCGACATCATCAAGGTGGCAAGCCAGAACAACGTGCTGCCCAGCTCGACCAACCCGACCCTGCCCTACGGCATCAACAGCCAGGCCGAGTTGTTCGACATGATCATGGTCTGTCACAACCTCAACCCCAACGTGCCGGCCGACGTATCGTTTGCCGAAAGCCGGGTTCGTCCGGAAACCATCGCCGCCGAAAACGTGCTGCAGGACATGGGTGTGATTTCCATGTTCTCCAGTGACTCCCAGGCCATGGGCCGGGTCGGTGAAAACTGGCTGCGGGTGATGCAAACCGCCCACGCGATGAAAGCCTCTCGCGGCAAACTGCCGGAAGACAGTGCCGACAACGACAACTTCCGCGTGCTGCGCTACGTGGCCAAGATCACCATCAACCCGGCTCTGGCCCAGGGTATCAGCCATGTGCTGGGCTCGGTCGAAGTCGGCAAGATGGCCGACCTGGTGCTCTGGGACCCGCGTTTCTTCGGTGCCAAGCCGAAGATGGTGATCAAGGGCGGCATGATCAACTGGGCCGCCATGGGTGATCCGAACGCCTCCCTGCCTACCCCGCAGCCGGTGTTCTACCGTCCGATGTTTGGCGCCTTGGGCAAAACCTTGCAAGACACCTGCGTGACCTTCGTGTCCCAGGCGGCATTTGATGACGGCGTGAAAGAAAAGGCCGGGCTGGAGCGTCAGGTGGTAGCGGTTCGCGGTTGTCGTACCGTCTCCAAAAAGGACCTGGTACGCAACGACCAGACCCCGCATATCGACGTCGACCCTGAAACCTTTGCCGTAAAAGTCGACGGTGTGCACGCCACGTGCAAACCGATCGATGTTGCCAGCATGAACCAGCGTTATTTCTTTGGCTAACGCCTGAACGGGCAGCCACCGGGGCTCCATTAATCCCCGGTGGCAAACGCCCGGCAAATGATTCAGGGAAGGAGTTTGCGACGTGATTTTGATTGAACACATTCTGGGCAACGCCAAGAAAGATCCGAGCTGGAAGCAAAAACTCGAAGGCGCCAACGTCGACCTTCTGGTGCTGGACCAACGTGAAGCGCAAAAAAGCCGCTGCCGGCGCACCAGCCTTGGCGGGCGAGACCTGGGCATTTCGCTGGAGCGCAATGTGGTGCTCGGCGACGGCGATATCCTGCTGTGGGACGAACCCGCCAACACCGCCGTCGTGGTGCAGCTCAACCTGCGCGACGTGATGGTGATTGACCTCAAGGAGCTGAAACAACAACCCCTGGACGTACTGATCAAGACCAGCTTCGAGCTGGGCCACGCCCTGGGCAACCAGCACTGGAAAGCCGTGACCAAACACAACGAGGTGTATATCCCCCTCACGGTCGAAACCAAAATGATGGACTCGGTGATGCGCACCCACGGCTTTGAGCACCTGCCGTACGCTTTTGTCGCCGGCGCTGAAATCCTGCCCCTGCTCACCACCTCCGAGGCGCGCCTGCTGTTTGGCGGAGCCGAAGAAACCGACACCCACGTACACGTCGCCAGCCCGCAAGACAAGCTGGAGGCTGCCGCCCTGAAGATCCAGGGCGTGCACAGCCACGATACCCACAGTCACGACAACGGCCATACGTTTCACAGCCATAAGCACTGAACCCGGCAAGAAGGCGCTTTGATGAACGCATCCGATCTAATTCGCATCATGCAGTTTGGCGACTCCGTATTGCCAGTCGGTGCCTTTTCGTTCTCGAACGGCGTGGAATCCGCCATTCAGAAAGGCATCGTTCACGATGTCGCGACCCTCAAGGGCTTTGTACTCACCGCGCTCAAACAGGCGGCCAGCTGTGACGGCATGGGCGTCGTCGCCGCTCACCGGGCATGCGTGGCCGATGATCGCGACGGGATTTTGCGCGCGGACTGGGCGGTCAATAACCGCAAGCTCAACGAAGAAAGCCGGTTGATGGCCACGCGCATGGGCAAAAAACTGGCCGAGATGTCGATCCATGTCGTCGAAAAACCCCTGGTGCGCTGGTGGCTGGAACAGATCAAGGCCGGCAACGCGGCGGGCACTTATCCGGTCACCCAGGCCGTGGTGATGTCGACCCAGGGCATCGGCGCCCGGGAGGTCGTGGTGATGCACCAGTATGGTGTCGCCATGACCATTCTCAGCGCTGCCATGCGCCTGATGCGGGTCACGCACCTGGACACCCAGCACATCCTGTTCGAGCTCAACCACGACATTGAAGCCTTCTGCGATATCGCCGAAATCGGTGATATCGATCAGATGTCTTCCTATGTGCCGATCGTCGACGTGCTTGCCGCCGTCCACGTGAAGGCCCACGTGCGGCTGTTTATGAACTGATCCATCTGAATCAACGGCGCCGGCCTGTGTCGGCGCTCAATCAGCTTCCATTTTTGTTAAGGAACGTATCGTGAAAAAGATTACTCGCATTGGTATTGGCGGCCCGGTCGGTTCAGGTAAAACCGCGATCATCGAAGTGATCACTCCGATCCTGATCAACCGTGGCTACAAACCGTTGATCATCACCAACGACATCGTGACCACCGAAGACGCCAAGCAGGTCAAGCAGGTCAAGCGCACCCTCAAGGGCATCCTGGACGAAGACAAGATCCTGGGCGTGGAGACCGGTGCCTGTCCGCACACGGCGGTGCGTGAAGACCCGAGCATGAATATTGCGGCGGTCGAGGAAATGGAAGAGAAATTCCCCGACAGCGACCTGATCATGATTGAAAGCGGCGGCGACAACCTGACCCTGACCTTCAGCCCGGCACTGGCCGATTTCTACATCTACGTGATCGACGTGGCCGAAGGCGAAAAAATCCCGCGTAAAAACGGCCCGGGCCTGGTGCAGGCTGACATCCTGATCATCAACAAGATCGACCTCGCCCCCTATGTGGGCGCCAGCCTGGATGTGATGGAGAGCGACACTAAAGTGGTGCGCGGCAACCGCCCGTATATCCTCACCAACTGCAAGACCGGCCAGGGCATTGAAGAACTGGTGGACATGATCGAACACATGTTCCTGTTCGCACAGAAACCGGCGGTCAAAAGCGAGGTCACTGCATGACATCGCAGAGCCTGAACATCGTGAACACCCCGTCACGGCTTCGCGCTCACTCATTAGGCACCGATGCGCCGGAGCTGTCGCAGTACCAGGACGAACCACCGCAAATGCAAAGCGGTTCCGAAGGCAAAAGCGGCTACCTGCGACTGGGCTTTGAAAAGCGCGGCAATCGCAGCGTACTGGCAGATATGGAGCGACGTGTACCGTCGCTGGTGCAGCGGGCATTGTACTGGGACGAGGAAATGCCCGAGCTGCCCTGCGTCACCATGATTTCGACCTCGGGCTGCGTGCTGCAGGGCGACCGTCTGGCCACTGACGTCAATGTCGGGGTGGGTGCCTGCGGGCACGTCACCACCCAGTCAGCGACCAAAGTGCATTCGATGAATGCCAACTATGCCTCGCAAATCCAGTGTTTGCGGATCGAGGAGAACGGCTATCTGGAGTTCATGCCCGACCCGCTGATCCCCCATCGCAATGCGCGCTTTATCACCGACACCCAGATCAAGATCCATCCCACGGCGACGGCGATCTACTGCGAAATTCTAATGTCGGGGCGCAAGTACCACCATGTCGATGAGCGATTCGGCTTTGACGTGTACTCCTCGCGGGTGTCGGCCGAAAACCTTGAAGGCCGCGAGCTGTTTGTCGAGAAGTACATCCTGGAGCCGAAAAAGGAGAGCCTGGACGCCATTGGCGTGATGCAGACCTTCGACGTGTTCGGCAACGTGGTTCTGCTTACGCCCAAGGAGCATCACGACCGGATCGTGGCGCGCATCCCGGCGCTGTTCGACATGCCTGCGGGCCTGGCCAGCGGCGTCACCCGCCTGCCGAACGACTGCGGCCTGATCTTCAAAGTGCTGGGCAACGACAGCGGCGAGGTCAAGGCGCAAATCCGCGAGTTCTGGAAAGTCGCCCGGGAAGAAATTCTGGGCCTGACACTGCAGCCGCAGTTTCTTTGGCGATAGCTATGTAGCCTCGAGTTGTTCGTCAGCAGCTACAGAAAAATCAACCGTGGGAGCGAGCCTGCTCGCGAAGGTTGTTCGCGAGCAGGCTCGCTCCCACTGGGGGACATTGCATTATCAGGGCGGGTCTAGGCCAAGTGCACAATCGGGAGAGTCAATATGGAAGCTGCATCCAAGTGGTCAAAAGTGGCGAGCGGCAACGTCGTCCTTGAATTCATTGACGTCACGCTGCGCGGTTGTGCCCAGGTGATGTTCCAGAACAACCCCCTGACCGGACTGCTGTTTTTTGCCGCAATCTTTGTCGGCGCCTATGGCGAAGGCAACCCGGCGGTGGCCTTTGGCAGCGTACTGGGAACCGCCGTGGCGACCTTTACCGGCCGAAAACTCAAAGACCAGAAGTCATGGAAGGCCGGCCTGCATGGCTATAACGGCTGCCTGGTCGGCGCCGCCTTGCCGACTTTCCTCGACGTCACGCCAATCCTGTGGTTATGCATCATCCTGGGCAGCGTCGTCTCGGTGATCGTCACCATCTGCATCGCCGACATTCTGAAAACCTGGAAAGTCGCCGCCCTGACCGCCCCTTTCGTTCTGGTGACCTGGACCATGCTGCTGGCCAGCTATGCCTTTGGCGGTCTCAACACCAGCGCCTTGCCGGTGCCCAACCTGCCCCATGACCTGGTCGCGCTCAACAGCGACCTGTTCGACGGCATCCATTTGTTCAATGGCACGTTTTTCGGCATCTCCGAAGTCTTCCTGTTCAGCAGCGTGATTGGCAGCCTGCTGCTGCTGGCCGGGCTGGCGGTGTCATCGTTGTGGGCAGCCGTGTTTGCCCTGGGCGGCTCGGTACTGGCGATCGTGACCGCCACGGTTCTGCAAGCGGAACACGCCAGCGTCAACAACGGCCTTTATGCATTCAGCGCCGTACTGACCGCCATCGCCCTGGGGTCGACATTCAACAAGCCCAGCTGGCGCGTGCTGATCTACACCCTTATCGGCGTGATCTTCACTGTATTTGTGCAGGGTGCCTTGAATACAGTATTGGCCCCGGTGGGCATCCCGACCCTGACCATGCCGTTTGTGCTGGCCTCCTGGTTGTTCCTGGTGCCCAACAAAGACGTGATGCCGGCCCACCGCCAATAACTTTCGATCCTGTGCCGGAGCCTGTCCATGACCGCGATTGCCCACCCCCTGGCCAACGCCGCACCGTCGAACACCACGCGGCGTGCCATTTACCTGCTGACCGGACTGATCCTGGCCAACCTTCTGGCCTGGGCCTGGGCTTTCATGGAGTTTGGCAACAACCCGGTATTGATGGGCACCGCATTGCTGGCGTACGGCTTCGGCCTGCGCCACGCCGTGGACGCCGACCATATCGCCGCCATCGACAACGTCACCCGCAAACTGATGCAACAGGGGCAGCGCCCGATTGCCGTAGGCACCTGGTTCTCCCTGGGGCACTCCACCATTGTGGTACTGGCCTCGCTTGCGATTGCCGCCACGGCCATGGCGTTCAAGGACGACATGCAGTGGTTCCATGAAACGGGCGGCCTGATCGGCACCCTGGTGTCCTCGGTGTTTCTGTTGCTGTTCGGCCTGCTCAACCTGGTGATCCTGATCTCGGTGTACAAGAAGTTCAAACAGGTCAAGGCCGGCCACACCCTGCCCCCCGAAGAGCTGGACCTGCTGGCCACCAACAAGGGCGGCCTGATGGCGCGGATCTTTGGCCGGGTGTTCAACCTGGTCAATAAAAGCTGGCACATGTACCCGGTAGGGTTCCTGTTCGGCCTGGGCTTCGACACCGCCACCGAGATCGGCCTGCTGGGCATCAGCGCCACCAGCGCCTCCCACGGCATCAGCCTGTGGTCGATCATGGTGTTCCCGGTTCTGTTCGCCGTGGGCATGGCCCTGATCGACTCACTGGACAACTTCGTGATGATCGGCGCCTACGGCTGGGCGTTCTCCAAACCGGTGCGCAAGCTCTACTACAACATCACCATCACCGCCGCCTCGGTGGTCGTCGCGCTATTTATCGGTGGCGTCGAAGCGTTGGGGCTGATTGCCGAAAAGCTCGAGCTAACGGGCGGTATATGGACGCCGATCAATGCCATCAGTGAAAACTTCGGCGAAATTGGTTACTGGATCATTGGCATGTTTGTGCTGTGCTGGCTGATTTCGGCCCTCAACTACTACATCCGCGGTTATGACCAACTGGCTGCCAATGGCTGATGCGAGGCTCAAGCACACGGATCGTATGTGGCAGCCCGGAAAACCTGACCTACACTCCCCCTCACCCCTTAACAGACGCGTCGTAGGTGCCATGACTTTATTACAGGACGTAAAAAATCGAATCACCTTTGCCTACGGGGTCGCCTTGCTGGTGGCCATCAATGGCTTCCTCTTGTTCTTGCCGGTGTTGCAACGCGGGGTTGCTCACGCCAATAGCACCTCAGGCTCATTCGATACCTGGAAGGAGGCATTGAGCTTTTTGGCCTTGCTGGAAATCCCGGGGTTCGTGGTGGGCTTTGTGTTGGTGCTGATGTCGCTGGGGCTGTTGATCAAGTCCAGAATCAGCTGGTTTTTCGCGCTATTGCTGTTGATAGCCACCGTCTGCGTTGACTTTTTCATCATTAAAAAAACCAATGGTGTGACCGTCCTGTCCCTGGTCTCTATTGCAGTACTGGCCTTCTATTGGCGCCGGTTTGACCACTACAGCCTGGCCACGGGCAGCTTCTTTGCGGTGGTCAGCATTGCCTCGCTGATTGTCTACAGCACCCTTGGCACGCTCTATATCGGCGACGGGTTTGCACCGGCGGTGACCGACCTGCCCTCGGCGTTCTACTTCGCCATCGTGGTCATGTCGACCGTGGGCTTTGGCGACATCGTCCCCCACACCACCGATGCCCGGTTCTTTACCCTGACCGTTATCGTGCTGGGCATCACCATCTTCGCGATCTCGGTGGCGTCCATTGCCGGCCCGCTGATCAGCAACAACATCCAACGAATCGTTAAAGGCAGGATTACCCACATGTCCCGTAAAAATCACTACATCCTCGTCGGCGTTGGCTCTCTGGCACAGAACGTCTACAAAGGCCTGACCGATCGCGGCGAACACGTCACCGTCGTGTGCGCCACCGGCAGCCAGCACGATCTGCCCGAAAAGGCAGACCTCATTGAGGGTGATCCGTCGGCCGCCTCGACCCTCAAAATGGCCGGCGCGGCAGACGCCAAGTACATCGTCACCCTGTGCGACAGCGACGCCGAGAACGTGTTCACCATTCTGGCGGCCAAGGAAGTGGCCGGGGACGAAACCCAGATCATCGCGCTGGTCAACGAAACCCGGAACATGCCCAAGGTCAAGCGCGTCAACCCGACCATGGTGCTGTCGTTGCCGCTGCTGGGCAGCGAATTGCTGGTGCGCACCCTGCAGGGCGATGAGATCAACAACGACCTGATCACCGAGATGTTCTTCGGCAAGCGTACGTCGCTGGCCTGAAGGCAGTACGGCCTCAAACGCCAAGCGGCGGGCTCTCCCACCGCTTGGCTGTTGTTTAACGGGCCAGCTTGTACGCGGGGTAATCCTGCAAGCGAAGCAACCGCACACCGCGCTCTTTCATCGACGCCGGCATCGCCTGACCGTAGTCCGCTTGCGCCGTCACGTTATGAATACCGAAGTACGCCATGTCTGCGGGTAACAGCGTCCACTCCTCAGCCGCTTTGAGTTGCTGCCCCATTACAGTGACGCGTGCATCGATACCCAAGCGTTTGTACAGCTCTGCCTGCCGTTTTTTTATGTCCGCAATATACTGAGCGTTATCCTTGAGGGCCTCATCCAGCAGTTTTTGTTTTTCAGCCACCGATAGTTCCGCGCCCTTTGACAGCCGGATATCATCGATGCCCGGTCCTTTTTCGAGCCCTTCCTGGATCGCGGAGCCATGCCATACCACCACTGCATCCTGTTTTATGCGCTTGGTCTTGCCGGCCGGGAAGACATAGTTGGCGCATGACGAAGCGCAGAGCCTTTCAACGACGACATCCAGGTTGTTTTCCAGCACCAGACCCGCCAGGTCCATCCCAAGATTGACATCGCCTCCGCCCGAATCGATCACCAGACGCTTGATTTTTTCTGGTGCATTCTTGAGCAGGTTTTCAACCTGGACAATCGCGGACGTGTCCATTTCCCCGCGATAGAACACGGCCTCTCCTCCTTCAATCAACGAGACCTGCGCAGCCTCCATATCGGCATGCGCGATAGGTTGGCACAGCATTGCAAAACCACCCAGCAACCCCAAAAAAACTGCTTTCATCATTTGCCTCGCTCTATAGGTCGACCGTGCACAAAAACCACCACCCACACCATCGGGACAGTGGCCGCAACGGAGCACCATAAGACACGTGACTCAAAAAATAGTCTGTCAGACGCAGGCTAGTAAATGCCTTAAGTGCTGCATGAATACCGGACATGTATTTGTAGGAGTAAGTGACGCGAAACATGCCCAAGGTCAAACGCGTCAACCCGACAATGGTGCGGATACAAAAAAAGCCCTCTGACGAGGGCTTTTTCATGGGTGCTGCAAAGGTTTATTGCGAGGTGTCGGATGCGGGAAGCGGCGTTACCCTGGCTCCGGCAAACAGGCCCAGTTCAACGGCGGCAAAACCGATGACCAGGCTAATGACCAGATAGCAGACAGAAACCAGCACACCGGCCGGATCTTTCATCATTTCCACTGCCCCGAACACAAAGCTGGAGAACGTGGAAAGCCCGCCCATGATCCCGGTGCCGACCATCACGTGTACGTACTGGTTGATCCGGTTGCTCTTGAACAGCGACGTGGCCACCCCCAGAAGGAAAGCGGCGACGATATTGGCGACAAAGATGTCCATGGGAAAACCATCGGCCAGACGCGGCACTGACAGCATCACAAACTCGCGGCACATGGCACCGAACGCGCCACCGACGAAAATCAGAATAATCATGTTCAACATGGTGTGTTCCCCTGTATCAGCGCGCCAGCCAGGCGCCGAATGCGGCGGCGGCCAGACCGACCAGTACCGAGATGACCAGATAACCTGCGGCCCATGCCCGATCCTTGGCCCTGGCCAGTTTGGAGGCATCCAGCTGCATGCTGCTGAAGGTGGTGTAACCGCCCAGAATGCCGGTCAGTACCGCGGCGTTCATGAAATCGCCGTAGCGGTCGCGCCAGTCCACGGTAAACAGAATGCTCAGGTAACCGATCACAAACGCCCCGCTGACGTTGATCAAAAACGTGCCCAGCGGGAACGGCCCTTTATAGAACTGGCCAACCCGCAGCCCGATCCACCAGCGCAGCAGCGAGCCCAGCCCGCCCCCCAAGCCAACCCAAAATACATCCAGCGCAGTCATGAAATTCCCTCTCGTGTCTGTGGTTCAGTGCGGGAACTCTAGTTCATAAAGCTGTGGCAGGGCATGACCTGGAGCGGGACTTTCGCCATGCCAGCGTTCTCAAGAGCAACCGGGTATCGACAGGCAGAACCGGGTATATGAAGTACTCAATGGCAAACGCGCCTTAACACTGCCCATGATCTGGAAACTGCATGAGATGTTTGGCATTGCGGCGCAGAGCTTGATCAAACCCGTGAAATCATGACGGCCGGGCAGGCAAAATCATGGGGCCCAGTGAAAAGGAGTACCATGCCCTCCGGCTTCACCCCTACCGCCCCATGGAACCCCTATGTTTCCCAACGCTGAACGCTACAACCACTCCACCGAGTACGCCAACAAACTGGTCGACCGTATCGGTCAAACCCCTGCCTGGATTGCCCAGCGCATCGGCGTCACCGAAAAACGCATGCGCTATATCCTCGCAGGCTCGCGCACGATCAAGGGCGACACCACCGAAATCATCATGACCTACGCCGAGCAGTTTTGCCTGGAGTGCCTGGCTGCCGAGGCCAAGGCCGCCAAGGACCGTGCCAAATCCAAGTCGACGACACCGGCCAGCGACGCTTAAAACAACCCCAGTTGCCCGCCCACCAGGGCACTGAAATCGTCGTCGACAAACACCAGAATCGCGTCCGCCACCGGTTGTAGCTGACGCGTCAGGTAGTGGTCGTAATCCACTTCTGCGGTGCGGCTCTCCAGCGGCTGGGGCCCGGCCACGGTGATCACGTAGCTGATGGTCCCGCCGTTCTGGTACTGCCGGGGCCGACCGTGCCGGTCGTTGTATTCATCGGCCAGCCGCGCCGCCCGCACATGGGGCGGGACGTTGCGCTCGTAATCACTGAGCTGGCGACGCAGGCGCTTGCGGTAGATCAGCAGTTCGTCATGCTCACCCGCCAGGGTGCTGCGCACAAAATCGCGCACATAGTCCTGATAGGGCTGGCGATTGAAGATGCGCAGGTACAGCGCCTGCTGAAACTGCTGGGCCAGCGGCGACCAGTCGCTGCGCACGGTTTCCAGCCCCTTGTAGACCATCTCCCGACGCCCGTCCGGGTGTACGACCAGCCCCGCGTAACGCTTTTTACTGCCCTCCTCGGCCCCGCGAATGGTGGGCATCAAGAACCGGCTGTAGTGGGTTTCGAACTGAAGCTCCAGGGCACTGGTGAGCCCGTATTCGTCACGCACATGGGCTTGCCACCATTGATTGACGTGCTGCACCAGCTCGCGACCGATACGCGCAGCGTCTGCTTCACTCTGTTCGCTGCGCAGCCAGACGAAGGTGGAGTCGGTGTCGCCATAGATCACGCTGTAGCCCCGGGCCTCGATCAAGGCCCGGGTCTTGAGCATGATTTCGTGCCCGCGCAGGGTGATCGAAGACGCCAGCCGCGTGTCGAAAAAGCGGCAGCCGCTGGAGCCCAGCACCCCGTAAAACGCATTCATGATGATTTTCAGGGCCTGGGACAACGGGGCGTTTTTCTCCCGCTTGGCCACCTCCCGACCATTGGCCACCCGCTCGATAATGGCAGGCAGGCAATGGCGCGTTCGCGAAAAACGCGCACCGCGAAAGCCCGGCACCGAGGCTTCGTCACTCGGATCGCGCAGCCCTTCCACCAACCCCAGCGGGTCGATCAGAAAGGTACGGATGATCGACGGGTACAGGCTTTTGTAATCGAGCACCAGCACCGACTCGTACAGGCCCGGCTGGGACTCCATCACAAAACCGCCGGGGCTGGCCTGGGGTGGTTTGTCCCCCAGATTGGGCGCGACAAACCCCTGGCGGTGCATCAACGGCATGTACAGGTGATAAAACGCCGCCACCGAGCCGCCGCTGCGGTCCGCTTCCAGGCCCGTAACCGAAGCCCGCTCCAGCAGGAAGGTCAGCAACTGGGTTTTCTCGAAGATCCGCGTCACCAGCTCGCAGTCCTTGAGGTTGTAGCGCGCCAGCGCAGGTTTGTCCTGGGCAAACATGCGGTTGATTTCGTCCATGCGCTGGTATGGCGTGCTGATGTCCTTGCCTTCGCCCAGCAGGGTCTGGGCGACGTTTTCCAGGCTGAAGGAAGGAAACGACCAGGTGGCCGAGCGCAGCGACTCAATACCGTCGATGATCAAACGCCCCGCGGCACTGGCGAAAAAGTGGTTTTTGCGGGTGCCGTGTTCGCGCCACTGCATTTCACTGCCCCCGCGCCCCAGCAGCAACGGGATACCCAACCGGCGCGCATGCTCATGCAGCACCCGCAGGTCGAATTGCACGACGTTCCAGCCGATGATCGCATCAGGGTCATGCTGCGCCAGCCACTGGTTCAAGCGCAGCAGTAGATCGCCCCGGGTGGCACAAAACTCAAGCTCGAAGTCCACCGCCGTGTCGGCCGCAGTGGCCTTGCCCAGCATGTAAACCTGACGCTGGCCGCACCCCTCAAGGGCGATGGAGTACAAATCCCCCTGGGGGCTGGTTTCAATGTCCAGTGACACCAGTTTCAAGCGCGGGCGATAGTCGGGATGGGGTTTGATCCGCGTGTCCAGCAGCGGGCCGTCGCCCTGGGCACGGCCGCCGAAACTCACCGGGGCGGTGATAAAGCGCTCCATCAGGAAACGCTCGGGCGGGCGGATGTCGGCCTCATACACATCAACCCCGGCACGACGCAGACGCTGCGCAATGTCCATCAACTGGCCATGTTGCCGGCAGTAAAGGCCGATCACCGGGCGTGACTGAAAGTCACACAGCGCCAGTTCACGAAACTCGATACCGCGCTCATCCTGCAACAGCGTCTGCGCCTGGGCGCACTGCGCCACCGGGATAAACGCGGTTGATATCTGATAAGGCACGCGCACGTGCCGGGGCCCGTCATCGGTGGCCAGCCAGAACTCGACCTCGATGCCCGACGGCGTGTCGCGCCAGTGCCGGGTCAGGACAAAACCCTGTTTCAAGCCCACCGCTGCAGCCTCACAGACCGGCCTGACGGGTTACAGACATGTCGCCAGCATGGCCAGACGGCGCATCGCTGCACTGTCGTCAGGCTGTTTGGCGTAATAGCTCACCGCCGTTCCCGTGCCTTGGGACACCAGATCGGCAAAGGACTCGGCACTGCGGGTGTAAACCGTCTGCTGCCCCGGTTTGTCGGTGTTGATATAGGCACTGGCATCGACCCCGAACACGCCTTCGTCCTGCCACGAGAACTTGATGCACTCGGCAACCAGCGGCATCGGTTTGGCCGAAGTCAGCACCCGCACAGGGCTTTTGCTGCGTGCCTCATTCATCGCCGGTGAAATACAGCCGGCCAACAAGGCAAGGCTCACAGCGCCGATCATCATTCGCATCGAATATCCCCCTCGAAAAGTCGAGCACGATAACACGCGATCAAACCGGCCCGGCCCCTGAAACCCGAATACGGGCAAAGGCCACTCGCGTTAAACACACAGGCAGAGGAACGAAAGAGTGATATGCATCAAAGAATGCAGAGATAAATGCCTGCCATCTGGCGAAATGGACGGCCGGTGCTAGCGTCAACCCAGATTTGGCGCATGATGCGCCAGATTAGAGTGATTACTCTAAAAACTGATGTGCCGCACTTGAGCACTTACCAGCCAACGCACCAAACCAACGCCCACTCCCGCCGGGCCTCGGATGACAAACCGCCAAAGAGCGATTGAAGGAGCAAAGCAATGGGGTTGACCACCGCCCGAAAGGCCAGTTACAGCGCACTCACTCTGGCCATGGTGCCGCTACTGGGCTGGGCAGATAACGCTCGGGACTGGCAAAACACGCCCACCGATTTGAACATGGTGTTTGGCTATTACAACCGCGTCGACACCAACACCCCTATTGATACCTCGCTGCCCATCGACGGCCTGTCGCTCAATGCCGATGTCTACATCATGCGATATGCCCGCTCATTCGCAGTCGATGGCCGCAACAGCGCGATCCAGATCCTGCAACCCTATGCCGATATTTCAGCCTCGTTCGACAACGCGCAGTACTTCAGCGGCACCAAACACAACGGCGGCATGGGCGACACCCAGGTCGTGCTGGTGCACAACATCTTTGGCGGCCCGGCCCTGACCAAGGAAGAATTTGCCAAGGCAACCCCCGAAACCTTCCTCACGGGTGCGCTGTGGGTCACCACGCCGACCGGGGATTACGATAAAAACCGGGTGATCAATATCGGCGCCAACCGCTGGGTGTTCAAACCGGAAATCGGCTTCGGCACACCGTTTGGCCCGACCTGGCTGGAGGTCAATACCTGGGTCTCGCTGTTCGGTGACAACGACGATTACCAGGGCGACAGCAAGCTCGAACAAAAACCGCTGTATGCCGTCGAAGGCCACTACAGCTACACCATCAACCGTGCGTTGTGGGCGTCGCTGGATGCCACTTACAGCCGCGGCGGCGAAACCAGAATCGACGGTGACTGGCAAGACAACAAACAGGAAAACACCCTGGTAGGCGCCAGCATGGGGTTCATGCTGACGCCCCAGGTTGGCGGCATGCTGGCTTACACCGACACAGTGGCGGAGCGCACCGGCTCACCGGATGTCGCTACCTGGACAGTTCGCATGCAGTACGTCTGGTAGAGGCCGCCCCCATGCCCCCCTTCCGTCACGCCTTGCTGGGCCTGCTCCTGGCCATTACCGGTCAGGCCCAGGCTGGCGATAACGTCGCCATTGAACCCGGGGCCTTGCAGGCACTGGAGCGGATGGGCAGTTATTTGCGCAGCCTCAAGCAGTTCGGCGTCGAGGCCCGCAGCCAGACTGATCAGGTGCTGGAAAACGGCCAGACCATCGAGTTTCGCCATTCCACCCAACTACTGGCCCGGCAGCCTGACAAGCTGATGGTCTCGGTTGACGACCAGGGCAAGCGGCGCAGCCTCTATTACAACGGCAAGACCTTCACCCTCTACCAGAGCCCCGGCACCTACTACGCCCGCACCCCGGCGCCTGCCAGCATTGACGCACTGATCGACCTGCTCGACGTGCGCTACGGCATCGAATTGCCGCTGGCGGACTTGTTCCGCTGGAACGCCGGCACCGCCCGGCAGGTGGGGCTCAAGTCCGCCGTGCTGATTGGCAGCGACACCCTGGACGGCCAGCGCTGCGACCATTACGCCTTGCGCCAGGACGATATCGACTGGCAATTGTGGCTGCGCCAGGGGGAGCAACCGCTGCCCTGCCGCCTGACCATCAGCCGCCGTGACATCCCCGAAAAACCCCGCCACAGCGTGGACTACACCTGGCAACTCAACGCACCGGTCAACGCGGGCAGCTTTGAGTTCGTACCGCCCCCGGGCGCTCAGGAAGTGCCCCTGCAGTGGGCGCCCAACAAGTACAGCCTGGAGGCACAGCCATGAAGCGCATGCATTGGCTGCTGTGCGGCGTGCTCAGTGCCAGCCTGTTGCATATCTCCGTCGCCCAGGCCTGGCAACTGCGCAACGGGGGCGGCGCACGTACCTTTGTCGTGCCCCACAACGGCGGCCATCCACCCCCGGCTCCGCACCCGATGCCCCAACCGCATCCGCAACCCGGGCCGCACCCCTATCCACAGCCAGGGCCACATCCATATCCACAGCCAGGGCCACATCCTTATCCGCAACCGGGACCACATCCCTACCCCGGGCCGGGGCCTCACCCGCCACCGCCCATGCCACCGCCGCCACCCCCTCCGCCACCGCCACCGGATAACTGGTATCACCCGTGGGCGACAGCCGCGGTGATTGGTGCAACCACGGCGACGGTGCTGGCCATCGGTACCCAAGTGGCCAGTGTGCCCGCCGGTTGCGTGTCGGTGGTGGCCAGCAATGTGGCGTACCAGCACTGCGGCCCCACCTGGTACCAACCGCGTTACGTGGGCGGCAACGTTCAGTTTGTGGTGGTCCCCGCTCCCTGGTAATCGTGTTCAGGCTAGGAATACTTTATGACAGCGCTCAACGATCTAAACGCCCTGCAAGCCAGCATCGCCGAAGCGGTGCTGGGGCAGGACGAGGTTATCCGCCAGATCATCATCGGCCTGCTGGCCAACGGTCATCTGTTGCTGGAAAGCCTGCCGGGGCTGGCCAAGACCCGCACCGTCAAGGCACTGGCCAAACACCTGGACGCCAGGATGAGCCGCATCCAGTTCACCCCCGACCTGCTGCCTTCGGACATCACCGGCGCCGAAGTGCTGCATCAGGTCGACGGCCAGAACCAGATCATGTTCCAGCCCGGCCCGCTGTTCGGCAACCTGATCCTGGCGGACGAAATCAACCGCGCTCCGGCCAAGGTGCAGGCTGCCTTGCTCGAAGCCATGGAAGAACGCCAGATCACCGTGGCCGGCAACAGCCATCCATTGCCCGAGCTGTTTATTGTGCTGGCCACGCAAAACCCCATCGAACAGGAAGGCACCTACCCGCTGCCCGAGGCGCAGATGGACCGGTTTCTGATGAAGGTGCTGCTCGACTACCCCACCCCGGCGGATGAGTCCCAGGTGCTGCGTATGCTGCGCGGTGAAGAACAGGCCCACGGAGCAAAAACTGAGGCCGGCGCAGGATTTTCCCTGGGCCAGGAGGCCGTTTTTGCCGCCCGCCGCGAAGTCAGCGCGGTGGCCGTCTCGCCCGCCATCGACCGCTACCTGATCGACCTGGTCAACGCCACCCGGCACCCGGCCGACTACGACCCTGACCTGGCGCGCTGGATCGTCATCGGCGCCAGCCCCCGGGGCGGCATCGGCCTGGACCGTTGTGCCCGCGCCGACGCCTGGCTGCGAGGCCAGACCTTTGTCACACCGGACAATGTTCGCGCGATGGTGCATCCGGTGCTGCGCCACCGCCTGCAACTGAGCTACGACGCCGTCGCCGATGGCGTGAGTGCCGATCAGGTGCTCGACCGTATTCTCGACAAAGTCGCAATCCCGGCCTGAGGAGCTTGCCGATGTACGCTCCACAGCAGGCCGCCGATGGATGGGTGTATGTGTCTCTGGCGCAATTGATGGCGCTGGAATTCAAGGCGCGCGCATTGAGTTTTGTCGCCCGCCAACCCCGGGGCAGCATCCTTTCGGGCAACCATGCTTCGCGCTTGCGGGGCCGTGGGTTGAACTTCGACGAACTGCGCCGCTACCAGCCCGGTGACGACCTGCGCCACCTCGACTGGCGGGCCTCGTTGCGCACCGGCAAACCGGTGGTGCGCACCTTTACCGAAGAGCGCGACCGCCCGGCGCTGATCATTGTCGATCAACGCATGTCGATGTTTTTTGGCTCCAGCCACAGCTTCAAATCCGCCACCGCCGCCGAGCTGGGCGCATTGGCTGCGTGGATGGTGTTCAACGCCGGCGACCGGGTCGGCGGGCTGGTGTTCAACGACCAGCGCATCGACAGCATCGCCCCGCTGCGAAGCCGCAAACGGGTCGAAGCGCTGTGCAGCAAAATCGTGCAGCAAAACCGCCAGCTCAATGCCACGCAACCCGACTGCGAAGACGCCGACCAACTGGACAAGGTGCTGCAACACTGCCTTGCCGTGGCCGGCCATGACCACCTGATTTGCCTGATCAGCGATTTCGCCGGTGCAGGCCCGCGCACCCTGCAGCTGATGCGTCAACTGGCGGCGCACAACGATGTGATCGCGATGCAAGTCTACGACCCCCTGGCGCTGGACCTGCCAAAAAACGGCCACTTGCTGGTGACCCAGGGCCAGCTGCAAGTAGAACTGGCGGTGCAGCACCCGCACATCCGCCAACCTCTGGGGGACTTTCTCAGCGGTCGCTTCAAGGACATTGCCAGCCTGCTGCGCCGCAGCCAGGTGCCGTTGATGATGTTCAGCACCGCGCTGGATGCCCACAGCCAGTTACGCACTGAACTGGGCAAGCTGGGTGGGCCGCGTAGATGAGCACTCCCATCCCCGACATCGATCAACTGCAAAGCCTGGCCCTGCCTGCACCCGTCAGTTACATGCCGCAGACCTGGGGCTGGTGGGCGTTGCTAGGAGTTGTGCTGGCCGGGCTGGCAGTGTGGGCCGCGCGCACTTACTGGCTTTGGCGGCGCAACCGCTACCGGCGCGAGGCCTTGCAACGCTTGGCCCAGCTGCGCGCGGCCAACGACCCGCTCGCCACCTTGCGCGAGCTGCCCACATTGCTTAAACGCGTGGCCCTGTCGATGCCGGTCCCACAGCCTGCAGGCCCGTTGCAGGGCGAGGCCTGGCAAGGCTTTTTGCGCAGCCACAGTGCGCAACCCCTGCCCGACGATTTCAGCGAGCAACTGGCGTTCCTGGCCTATGCCCCGGATGACCAGTTGCTGGCATTGCCGGACACCCAGCGCCACTACCTGTTCGAGACCTGCACACGCTGGGTGGAGCAACACCATGTGGCAGCTTGATTACCCCTGGTTGCTGCTGTTGCTGCCTTTACCGTGGTTCGGCTACCGCTGGCTGCCCGCGTACCGCGAGGCCCGCAGTGCGGTGCGCGTGCCGTTTTTCAACGCCATGAGCCGCGCCATCGACCAGGCGCCACAGGCCGCAGGTACACGGCATAACCTCTGGCAACTGCTGCTCAATCTGCTGGTGTGGACCTTGCTGGTAGTGGCTGTGGCCAGACCGGTGTGGGTCGAAAAGCCCATCGAACGCCAGCAACCGGTGCGCGACCTGATGCTGGCCATCGACATCTCGCAATCGATGGAAACCACCGATTTCACAGACGCCAACGGGAACAAAATCAACCGCCTGGCCGCCGTCAAACAGGTGGTGCAGGACTTTATCCAGCGCCGCAAGGACGACCGCATCGGCCTGATCGTGTTCGGCAGCGGCGCCTACCCCCAGGCGCCGCTGACCCTTGACCACGCCAGCCTGTCGTTGCTGCTCGAAGACACCGGGATCGGCATGGCCGGGCCCAATACCGCCATCGGCGATGCCATTGGCCTGAGCCTCAAACTGCTCGACCAGGCCCACGAGCCGCAAAAGGTGCTGATCCTGCTCACCGATGGCAACGACACCCACAGCGCCATCCCCCCGACCCGTGCCGCCGCAATGGCAGCGGCCAAAGGCGTGGTGATTCACACCATCGGCATTGGCGACCCGAATGCCGAAGGCGAAGCCAAGGTCAACCTTACGGCTCTGCAAGGCATCGCCAAAAGCACCGGCGGCCAGTACTTTCGCGCCGAAGACCGTGACAGCCTGAACCAGGTTTACGCCACCCTCGACCGCATCACCCCGCACCAGGTCAAAACCCTGAGCCATCAACCCAAGCGGGACCTGTTCTGGTTACCGCTGGCGGCGGCCATCAGCCTGTTGGCGCTGTATCACCTGTGCGCGCTGCTCGCCTCGCGGCTGCATCAACGCCCGGCCCGGCAGGAGGTCTGAAATGGAGATCAACCTCGGCGACTTCCACTTTCTGCGCCCGTACTGGCTGCTGCTGGCTGTGTTCGGCGCCCTGCTGCCATTGCTGTGGCGCCGCAGCCACGACCAGCAACGCCGCTTGCGGGCGATCATTGCCCCGCATCTGCTGCCCCACTTGCTGATCACCCCGCAAGACCCTCACCGCCTGCGCCCGGTGCATTTGACGGCCGCCCTGCTGATCCTTGGCGCCATCGCGACGGCAGGCCCCACCTGGGAACAGGATCGCCCGGCGTTCCTGCAAAACCGTGCCCCGCTGATCATCGCCCTGGACCTGTCACCCTCGATGGACGCCAGCGATGTGCAACCGACACGCCTGGAAGCCGCCAAACACAAACTCCACGACCTGATCGCCCGGCGCAGCGGCGCACGCACGGCCTTGATTGCCTATGCAGGCAGCGCGCATCTGGTACTGCCCGCCACCGACGACCCGGCGCTGCTGGACAGTTTTATCCAGGCCCTGGGCACTGACCTGATCGCCCTCCCCGGCAAGAATGTGGCGGCAGTGATCGAACAGGCCAAACGCCTGCTCCAGGCCGAAAAAGCCCCCGGCACCTTGCTGCTGATCACCGACGGCGCCGACACCGCGCAGCTGGACAGTCTCAAACCACTGCTGCAAGGCAGCGCCCTGCAAGTACTGGTACTGGCCGTTGGCAGTGCCAATGGCGGGATCATCCGCGATGCCAGCGGCCAGCCGCGCACCGACAGCAATGGCCGCCCCGAGCTGGGCAGCTTCGACAGCGCCGCACTCAAGCAACTGGCCGTCGCCACCGATGCGCCGCTGGGCAGCCTGACCATCAATGATGACGATCTGGACTGGATCGAAGGCCACGCCCGGCAGCACTTTCAGGCCGCCAGCGATGAACAGCGCGGGCTGCAATGGAAGGACGCGGGCTACTGGCTGTGCGGGCCGCTACTGTTGATCGGGTTTTTCTCGGTGCGCCGTGGCTGGAGCCTGAACTGGAACGCCGTGCTGGTACTGGGCGCGGGCCTGGCCCTGCAACCGGCACCCGCTGAGGCCAACGCCCTGACCGATGCCTTCTTCACCCGTGACCAGCAAGGGCGCTGGGCCTTTGAGCATCAGCATTACCCGGCAGCGGCCGAGCTGTTCGTTGACCCGTACTGGAAAGGCATCGCCGCCTACAACGCCGCCGATTTCGACCTGGCACTGGCCAGCTTTGCGCAACTGGATACGCCCCAGGCGTACTTCTACCTGGGCAATATCTACGTGCGCCGTTTCAAGTTCGAGCAAGGGATTGCCGCCTACCGCCAGGCGCTGACCTTGCAACCGCAGTTCCCCGAAGCCAGCGCCAACCTGGCCCTGGCGCTGGCCCTGCTGAAAGACACCGAGAGCGCCGGGCAAAACACCCCCGAGGTCAAACCCGACGCGATCAAGTTCGACGGGCAACCGGGCAAAGGCCAAAGCAAACCGCTGCAAACCCGGCAAGCGGCCAGCGACGAGCAATGGCTGCAAAACCTCACCACGTCCCCGGCCAACTTCCTGCGTCAGAAATTCAGCCTGCAAGACCAGACCGCACAGCAACCGAAGGTGGCGCCATGAAACGCCTGGGCTGGACCTTGCTGCTGTGCAGCGCCCTGGCCCGGGCTGATGAGCCGCAGTTGCTGGTGCAAACCCGCCTTGTTCCGGGTGACGCGGTGGTGGTCGGCGAACCCTTGCAACTGCAAGTCGATGTGCTGACCGACACCTGGTTCACCAGCGCCGCGACGCTGCCGGAACTGTCGATCAGCGGCACCGATATTTTGCCGCCCAATGCCGAGGCCCAACACCTCACGCAAACCCGGGATGGCCAAACCTTCACCGGCCTGCGCTACACCTACCGCATCACCCCGAACCTGGCGCAAGGCTTCGCCATTCCCCCTTTCACCGTGCGGGCAACCCCGGCCCAGGCCAGCCATGAGCTGTCGGCGCAAACACCGGCGATGCAGTTGCGCGCCAGCCTGCCGAGCGGCTTCAGCCCCGGCGAACCGGTGCTGGTGGCCAGCGCACTGCGTTTTAGCCAGACCATCAGCCCGAATGCAGGCCCGTTCAAAGTCGGTGACAGCCTCAGTCGCACACTGACCCTGCAAGCCGACAACACCCCCGGCCTGTCCTTGCCAACCCCGGCACCGGGCACCCTCGCCGGGCTCAGTGCCTACCCGAAAACCCCGCAGGTGCGCAATCTGGACGACGGCCGTGGCAGCTTCATCGGCGGGCAACGTATCGACCGCGTGAGTTATCGCATCGAGCGCGAAGGCAACTTCACCCTGCCGGCGATCAGCGTCAAATGGTGGGACAGCGTGAACCGCAAGGTGCAGGTCAGCCAGGTGCCGGGGTTCAGCTTCAAGGCCACCGCCAACAGCGGCGACCGCCCGGTGTTTTCCATCACCCGCGACCTTGAACAGCTGGGGCAACCGACCCGGCTGCACATCCCCGGGTCGCTGTTGCTCCCGGGCTCAATCCTGCTGCTGGCGGGCATCGGTTATATGAACCGCCGCCGGTTGCAACACGGTTTCAGTGTGATCAACCACTGGCTGCGCACGCGACCTCCACGCAAAACCTATGGTTTGCGCCCACTTAATCCTGGTCATGAAAAGGACTTCCAAGAATGAATACATCAATACCAGTCGCCGTGGGAGCGAGCCTGCTCGCGAACGACCTTGGCGAGCAGGCTCGCTCCCGCCGGGGCTGCTACAAGAGGCCCTTGACCGGCAACAGGGTATTTACAAAAGCGCTGACGGCGTTGCTGTTTGCCCTGCCCCTGTTCGCGCAAGCGGCAGATCCGCTGCCGTCATGGAACGACGGTCCGGCGAAAAAAAGCATCATCGAATTTGTGCAGACGGTCACCACCCCGAACAACAAAGACTTTGTACAACCCGAAGCGCGGATTGCCGTGTTCGACAACGACGGCACGTTGTGGAGCGAGCAACCGGGGTACTTCGAAGAGCTGTTCGCCTTCGACGAGATCAAGCGCCTGGCCCCCCAACACCCGGAGTGGAAAGACCAGCAACCATTCAAGGCAGTGATCGAGAACGACCACAAGGCCCTGGCCGAAGGCGGCATGGAAGGCCTGCTGAAAATCTTCATGGCTACCCACGCCGGGCTCACCACCGATGAATTTCGCGACAACGTGCAGCGCTGGCTGAGCACGGCCCGTCACCCCACTACCGGCAAGCCCTACACCGAGATGGTCTACAAGCCGATGCTGGAAGTGCTCGACTACCTGCGCGGCCAGGGCTTCACCCCGTACATGGTGTCGGGTGGCGACACCGGGTTTATGCGCGTGTTTGCCGAAGAGGTATACGGCATCCCGCCGGAACACGTGATCGGGTCCACGTTTGTCACCGAGTACCAGCTCAAGGACGGCAAGCCGTCCATTCTGCGCACCGCAAAAATCGCCCACAACGATGACGGCCCGGGCAAACCGGTGAGCATCGACAGCGTGATTGGCCGCCGGCCGATCCTGGCCTTCGGCAACTCCGACGGTGACCTGCAAATGTTGCAATGGACCGCCGCAGGCCCTGGCCCGCGCTTCATGGGCCTGGTGCACCACACCGACGCCAGGCGCGAGTGGGCGTATGACAAGGACTCAAAAATAGGACGCCTGGACAAGGCCCTCGATGAAGCAAAAAAGCAAGACTGGACTATTGTCGATATGGCAACCGAATGGCGGCAGATCTATCCATTTGAGTCCACCAACACCCAGCACCCGCAATAAGAAAAACCATAAACAGGATTGCACTAAACGTTGGTCGCGCTAAGCGACTCAAGCTCACAAGGAGTACGTTGCATGGCTCGAATTTCCACGTGGTTACCCCAAATCGCCCTGGTGGCGGCTTCGGTGATGGCCTTGTCTGCCACCGCTGTTGCCGCCGAAAAACCCAACATCCTGGTGATATTTGGCGATGACATTGGCCAATCCAATATCAGCGCCTATTCCATGGGTGTAGTGGGCTACAAAACCCCCAACATCGACCGGATTGCCAAAGAAGGCATGATGTTCACCGACTACTATGCGGAGAACAGCTGCACCGCTGGCCGCTCCTCGTTCATTACCGGGCAGACTCCGCTGCGCACCGGCTTGTCCAAGGTGGGCGTACCGGGCGCACCGGTGGGCCTGCAAAAACGTGACATCACCATTGCCCAGGCGCTCAAGTCGCAAGGCTATGCCACCGGGCAATTCGGTAAAAACCACCTGGGGGACCGCGACGAATACTTGCCGACCAACCATGGTTTTGACGAGTTCTTCGGCAACCTGTACCACCTCAATGCCGAGGAAGAACCCGAGCGCCCTTACTGGCCAAAAGACGACCCTGATTTCGTCAAAACAGCGTCCCCCCGTGGCGTGATCCACAGTTATGCCGACGGCAAGATTGAAGACACCGGCGCCTTGACTGCCAAGCGCATGGAAACCATCGACGACGAAACAACGGCAGCCGCCCAAGCGTTCATCGAAAAGCAGGCCAAGGCCGACAAGCCTTTTTTCGTCTGGATGAACACGACGCGCATGCACTTGTTTACCCACGTGCGCGATTCCATGAAGGGCCAGAGTGGTATGCCCGGCAACGACTACGCCGATGGCATGCTTGAGCATGACGGCGATGTCGGCAAGCTTCTCAAAACCCTCGACGACCTGAAGCTGACCGACAACACCATCGTGGTCTACACCACCGATAACGGGCCGAACCAGTTCTCCTGGCCGGATGCGGCCACCACGCCGTTCCGCAACGAGAAGAACTCCAACTGGGAAGGCGCTTACCGCGTACCCGCCATCGTGCGCTGGCCGGGCAAGATCAAACCGGGCGAAGTCAGCAACGAGATGTTCTCGGGCATGGACTGGTTCCCTACCCTGCTCGCCGTGGCAGGCGACACAGACGTCAAAGGCAAGCTGCTCAAGGGCTGGGCCCCGGTCGCCGGCGGCACCAACTTCAAGGTGCATCTGGACGGCTACAACCAACTGCCGTACCTGACCGGCCAGCAGCCTAAAGGTGAGCGTAACGAGTTCTACTACTTCAATGATGACGGCATGCTGGTGTCGATGCGTTTCGGCAACTGGAAAGCCGTGTTCTGCGAACAGCGTGAACCGGGCGGTTTCAAGGTGTGGAGCGAACCTTTCGTGTGCCTGCGGGTGCCGAAAATCTTCAACCTGCGCATGGACCCGTTCGAACGTGCCGACGTGGTGTCTGACCAGTATTACGACTGGGCCACAAAAAACGTTTACCTGACAGGTGTGGCGACGATGAAAGCGGCCAAGTTCCTCGAGACTTTTGTCGATTACCCACCGAGCCAGAAACCGGCCAGCTTCAGTGTCGATCAGGTGCGTGCTGAAGTAGACGCCAAGATCGCCGAAAAAATGAAGAACCAGCCAGCGCAGTAAAACGATTTACCTCAATTCCGTGGGAGCCGGCTTGCCAGCTCCCACGGCTTGAGCTCACACCTGCTACTCCCGAATTCTTTCTGCACAAGGCCCTGCGCAATGCCGTTAGCCCTCTCCGCGTCTCAGACTGCCCCTCGCACAACGGTATTAATGCCTGCCTTGTTGCTCTTCATCTCCGGCGCCGCTGCGCTGATTTATCAAGTCATCTGGATCAAGCAACTGTCACTGGTGATCGGCGTCGAGGTGTATGCCATCACCACCGGCATCAGTGCTTTCTTTGCCGGTCTGGCGCTGGGCGGGCTGCTGTTTGGCCGCTTCGCCGACCGTTTGGGCAAACCCCTGCTGCTGTACGCCGGTCTTGAGATCGGCGTGGCACTGCTGGGGGTTGGCGCCACTCTGGGGCTGAGCATGGCCGCCGCGCCGTTCGCCTGGCTCGACCGGCAGGTCGGTCTGCTGGCCTGGTTTTTACCCTTGCTGTTGGTGGGCCTGCCCGCGCTATTGATGGGCGGCACCTTGCCGGTGCTGATGCGCGCGCTGGCGGCTGACCCGCAACATCTGGGCCAGGCCGGTGGCCGGTTGTATGCCGCCAATACCGCCGGAGCCATTGTCGGCACCTTGCTCACGGCCTTTGTGCTGATCGCCACCCTCGGTGTGCGCGGCAGCGCCATTGCCGCCGCCGTGCTCAACCTGGTCGCCGCCCTGGGTTCGTGCCTGCTGCAACGCAGTCATGCCACCCCCGCGGCTGCGGCCAAAACCCCGGCCACACCCCATGCCCCCGCACGTTTGGCCATGGTGCTCTATGCCATTGCCGGCGGCGTGGCGCTGGGTTACGAAGTGGTGTGGTCGCAGTCCATCGTGCAGTTCATGAGCACCCGCACCTACGCCTTTGCCGTGGTGCTGGCGACCTATCTGACCGGCTTGTTTATCGGCAGCAGCCTGATGGCCCGCCGGGTTGATCGCATCCGCGATCCCTGGGGCCTGTTTGGCTTGCTGATCGCAGGCGCGGGCCTGGTGGCCCTGCTGGAAATCGCCCTGCTGGGGCGCTGGCTGATCGTGCTGCAAACCCAGGCCGAGGCGCTGACCCTGGCGTTGGGCGGCAGTGTACTGCTGGGCATGAGCAGCCGTTTCGCGGTGGCCGCGCTGAGCATCGTATTTGTCCCTACTGTGCTGCTGGGCGCCGCCTTCCCTCTGGCCGTGCGCCTGTGCGTAGGCCCGCACCGGGTGGGCCGCGATGTCGGGGCGGTGGTGGCATTCAATACCCTGGGCGGCATTGTCGGGGTTGCACTGTGCGGCTTTGTGTTGATTCCGCTGCTGGGACTGGTGCGCACCCTCGGGCTGCTGGCGATCATCGCTGCTACCGTGGGTTATGTGGCGGTGCGCCAGGGGCACGGGGTAAAAAAGGGTCGCCGCCAGGCGGTGATCGCGGTCGGACTGGCGGCGCTGCTGGTGGCCTGGCTGACACCCGTTGACCGGCTTGCCAGCCTGCTGCCGGGGGCGCGCAACGCCGAGTTGGCGTTCTATGAAGAAGGCCGCGGTGGCACCGTCGCCGTCGTGACCCAGGGCAAGGGCGAACGCGCCTTTCACCGTTTGTACATTCAGGGCGTGTCCAACACCGGCGACGCCATGCCGTCGCTGCGCTACATGCGCATCCAGGCCCTGCTGCCGCTGCTGGTCCACAACGGCGAGCCCCGTTCGGCGCTGGTAATCGGTTTCGGCACGGGCATCACGGCGGGCGCACTGCTGCGCTATCCGCAACTGGAACAGCGGGTGGTAGCAGAACTGTTGCCCTCGGTGGTCAGCGCTGCGTCACTGTTCAAGGGCAACTTCAATGCCGCAACCGACCCCGGCCTGCAGGTGCGCTTGCGCGATGGTCGCCAGGAACTGCTGCGCAGCGAACAACGCTATGACCTGATCACCCTCGAACCGCCACCGCCCTCCGCCGCCGGCGTGGTCAACCTGTACTCGCGGGACTTCTACCAACTGGCCGCGCAACGTCTGCACCCCAAAGGCCTGGTCGCACAATGGTTGCCATTGCCGACGCAAAACATCGACGACTCGCGCTCGCTGGTGCGCAGTTTTCTCGACGTATTCCCTTATGCCACGCTGTGGACCAGCGAGTTTCACGAAATGCTGTTGGTGGGCTCCATGGAACCCATTGAACTGGACGCTGGCCGCATCAGCGCCCGCTTCGAACAACCCGGCGTGCGCGATGCCTTGCAGGATGTCGGGGTAGCCTCGGCTGCGGCGCTGCTGGCCACCTGGGTGACCGATCGCCAGGGCCTGGAACGCTTTGCCGCCGATGCCCCTGCCGTGACCGACGACCAACCCCATATCGAGTACGCACCCTGGGTGCGCGCCAAGGAAATCAGCCGGGTACTCCCGGCGCTGCTTGACCTGCGCCAACCGTTGCCGCTGATCAATGCCGACCCGGCTTTTGTCGAGCGGATGAACATTCACCAACAGCGATTGATGCAGTTTTACCGTTCCAGTCTGCACGCCTATGATGGCGATCGCGAAGCCTGGGGCCGCGACATCCGCGAAGTCATACGCGGTGATGGCGCCAACCCCTATTACCGATGGTTTGTCGGCGAAAGATAGTTAATCAGATGCGGAAGTCGTAATGCCCAATACTAAAAACAAAGCCTCACCTGACCAACCTGATTCGCGCCCTGCCCTGATGAGCCGTTACCTGTTCCCCGTGATCGCCGCCGTGTTGCTGGTGGTGGTCGCAGGTTTGTGGTTTTTCCTCAACCGTCCGCAACCCGTGGCACCGCTGGCCCATGAGCCGGCGATGGCCGTGGTGGCAGCCCCCGTGGTGCCCAGGGCTGCGCCCGCGCACATGGTCGATGAGCAACAATGCCAGGGTTGTCACAGCGCTCAAGTCAAGGACTGGCAAGGCTCTCATCATCAGCTCGCCATGCAACAGGCCGACGCGCAAACCGTGCTGGCCAGCTTCGATAACGTCCAGTTCAAAAGCGAGGGCGAGCGCACCCGCTTCTATCGCCAGAACGACGAGTTCTGGGTCAACACCCCGGGCGCAGACGGCAAGCCTGCGGACTTCAAGGTGGCCTACACCTTCGGCATCGCCCCGTTGCAGCAATACTTGATCGAAGTCGGCGACGGCAAGCTGCAGGCGCTGGGCATCGCGTGGGATACCGAAAAAAACCGCTGGTTCCACCTGTACCCCGGCCAGGGGGTGAGCTTCAAGAATCCGCTGCACTGGAGCAAGCCCAGTCAGAACGCCAACTTTATGTGCGTCGAATGCCACACCACCGGCTACAAGCGCAACTTCGATGCCGCGACCAACAGCTTCAACAGCCAATGGAACAGCCTTGGCGTCGGCTGCCAGGCATGCCATGGCCCGGCCTCCAGTCACCTGCAATCGGTGGCCGGTAAAAACGACCTGCCCCATGCCGGTTTCGACGTCGACCTCAAAAGCAAGGACGCCACCGCCGAGATCGAAACCTGCGCCCGCTGCCATGCCCGTCGTGCGCCCCTGGGCGATGGTTTTACCGTCGGCAAGCGCCTGATGGACGACTATCTGCCCAGCGTACTGACCCGCGAACTGTATGCCCTGGACGGAAAAATCAAGGACGAGGTGTTCGAACACGGCTCCTTTGCCCAAAGCAAAATGTTCGACAAGGGCGTGCGCTGCAGCAACTGCCACAACCCCCACAGCAACGAGCTCAAGGCACCTGGCAATGGCGTCTGCCTGCAATGCCACAATCCCGCCGGCAAGGCTGCGATCCCCGGCATCGATGACAAGGGGCTACAGGCCAAAAACTACGATTCGGTGGAGCACCATCGGCACACAGAAGGCCAGCCCGGCTCCCGGTGCGTGGATTGCCATATGCCTGGCAAGCTGTACATGGGCAATGACTTTCGCCATGACCACAGCTTCAGCCTGCCCAACCCGGTACGGGCCAGAATCCTCGGCACCCCGGATGCCTGCCTGACCTGCCACCAGGGCAAGGCGGGAGACAAGGTGACCGAGCAATTCAAACTCTGGACCGCCCATGACGCTCCCCAGGCCGCCCGCTACGATGAAAGCCTGTGGCTGATTCGCGGCGGTCAACCCGGTGCGGCGCAGGCGCTGTACGAGCAGTTGCGACGCAGCAATCTGCCGGCGATTCAACGGGCGACGTTATTGGCCGAGCTGGCGAACTACCCCAGCGAATCGGCCTTGAAACTGGCCAGCAAGGACCTCAACGACCCGGCACCGCAAGTCCGTGAAAGTGCGGTGCGTGCCGTGAGTGCATTCCTGCCACCGGCCGAGCGTCAGCCGCTGCTGACACCGCTGCTCGATGACAATGTGCGCGCAGTGCGCATCATTGCCGCACGCAACCTGCTGGGAGCGGCACGCAATGGTCTGGGTGCTGCGCAAGGCGCTTGGGAAAAGGCCATCGGCGAGTACGAGGCGGTGCAACTGAGCCTGGCCGAGCGGGCCGAATCCAATCTCAACCTGGCCATGCTGTATCAGGCCAGCGGGCGCAATGCCGAGGTCGAACCCAAGCTGCGGGCCGCCCTGCTCAGAGATCCGGACTTCTTCCCGGCACTGGTCACCCTGGCCCAATGGCTGGAGGCCAGTGGTCGTGGTGCCGAGGCCAAAACCCTGCTCGACGCCGGGATCAGGGAACACCCTGACGCGGCCCTGCTGCAACACACCCAGGGCCTGGCGCTGATCCGCGCAGGCCAGCCGGCACAAGCCATGGCCGCGTTGCAAAAGGCGGTGAAACTGGAACCCGGGAATGCGCAATACCGCTATGTGCTGGCGGTGGCGCTGCACGAAAGTGGTGAGGTGGATAAAGCCTGCGCGCAGCTGGAAGACCTGCTCAAACGCCAGCCTTCAAACCGTGATGCGCGGCTGTCGTTGATCCAGTTCTACCTCGACAGCGGCCAGGAACCCAAGGCGCAGGCGGTGCTGCAGGCCTGGAAAAAGATCAATCCGCAGGATGTGGCGTTGAAGTGATGAGTGCCAAGCGGCGGGGTACGCAAAACTTGTAGCCGCTGCCACTCAAAATTGCAGTTATTCAGCCCGAGTACATATCCATTCGATGCGCCACGGCGCTCTACGGGTTTCGCTCTTACGGCCCTCACAGAAGGCCGAACGCAGGGGCTGTCATGGGGAAAACCTGTTTGGCGACGGGATCTGTGACGCCTCCAATCCACTGTGGGAGCGAGCCTGCTCGCGAAGGCATCACTGCGGTTCGCCAGATAGAGCGCGTCGCCTGCTTCGCGAGCAGGCTCGCTCCCACAAAAAAAAGGTGCTGTTTCAAGTCTGATTATTGCCTTGGCTTTTGCTGTACCGCGCGATTGCCCAAACGACACGAACGCCCCTCACAGAAGGCCGTGCGCAGGGGCGCCACGGTCACTCCCCCGCCATCCGCTCCAGGCTGTTGCTTAGATGCAGCAGCATGGCCGCGCGGGCCGCGTCGGGGTCTTGCCGGCGGATGGCACGCAAGATTGCCTCATGTTCCAGCACTGCCATTTGCCCCAACTGCTTGAGGTCGGTATCACCGCGCTCTTCGTTATTGATCCGGGTACGCGGGATCACCGAACGCCCCAGCTGCGCAATGATATCGGTGAAATAGGTATTGCCCGTGGCCTGGGCAATCAAACGATGGAAGCGCAAGTCCGGCTCGACGCTGCTGTCGTTATTGGCCAGTGAGTCCTGATGGTCATCCAGCGCCTGGCGCATCTGCAGCAGTTGCTCTGCTGTGCGACGTCTGGCCGCCAGCGCCGCAGCCTGGGTCTCCAGCCCCATGCGCAATTCAAGGATGCCCCGCACACTGGCCGCCGTATCGCGGCTCAACTGAATGCCCTGGCGCTGATCGCGCTCAAGCACGAAGGTGCCTATCCCGTGCCGGGTTTCGACCAGCCCCGATGCCTGCAATTTTGAAATCGCCTCACGCACCACCGTGCGACTCACACCATGCTCACGCACGATGGCCGACTCGGATGGCAGTTTCTCGCCGGGTACCAGTTGGCCCAACAGGATTCGTTGTGTCAGCTCGGCGACGATGTCGTGGGCCAGGCCGGGGGAACGCTTGCGTACCGGTGCGCTCTGCGGGTCGTGCATGGGGCAAATCCCTTCGAATAAGACCTCCTGATACTAGCACCTGAACCGCCAAAACATGTATGACAACCTATATAAAACTCAGATAAACCGCTGTTTAAAAACAATCTCTTCCCACAGACAAGTACTTTAAAACGCTCTTAAACCAGGCACAGATTGGCTTTAATCGGCGTTAAATCGACCAAAAAGCAGTTATAAATAGATTTTTTATAACTTATTGGTTTGTTTCAGGGCATTGCTAGGGCAAAAGTCAACTCGTATGATGTCTGGCAACTGCAGGCCCGACTTGCAGCACACATCACCCGCATAAAAATAATCAGTGGGGCTTTGAATTGTGAACACTTCCAGCAACCCGTCTGCTGCGCACGCCAACGACCCCGTCCTGGCGCGTGCGATCCAAAAGGTGAAGAGGCATGTACTGCCACTCTTCGTCATCATGTTTATCGTCAACTACATTGACCGCGTAAACATCGGCTTTGTACGTACCCACATGGAGCACGACCTGGGCATTGGTGCCGCCGCCTACGGTTTCGGCGCCGGGCTGTTCTTCATCGGCTACGCGCTGTTTGAAGTGCCGTCCAACATGCTGCTGCAAAAAGTCGGCGCCCGTATCTGGCTGACCCGGATCATGTTCACCTGGGGCATCACCGCCACACTGATGGCCTTTATCCAGAACGAAACCCACTTCTATATCCTGCGTTTTTTACTGGGCGTGGCCGAAGCAGGGTTCTTCCCGGGCGTGATCTATTACTTCACCCGCTGGCTGCCCGGCGCCGAGCGCGGCAAGGCGATTGCCATCTTCCTCAGCGGGTCGGCGCTGGCCTCCCTGATCTCGGGGCCACTGAGCGGGCTGTTGCTGCAAATCACCGGCATGGGCCTGCATGGCTGGCAGTGGATGTACATCATCGAAGGCATGGCCTCGGTGTTTCTGTGCGGTTTTGTCTGGTACTGGCTGGACTCCAAGCCCCATGACGCAAAATGGCTCAGCCGTGAAGAACAAGACGCGCTGGTCAACGAAATTGACCGCGAACAGCGCGAGCGCGATGCGGTAAACACCGTAAAACCCAGCATGCTTACGCTACTCAAGGACCGCCAGATCATGCTGTTCTGCGCGATCTACTTCTGCATCCAGCTGACCATTTACGCGGCAACCTTCTGGCTGCCGAGCATCATCAAGAAAATGGGTGACCTGAGTGACATGCAAGTGGGGTTTTTCAACTCGATCCCGTGGCTGATTTCAATTATCGCCATGTACGCCTTTGCATCGCTGGCCAGCCGCTTCAAGTATCAACAAGCCTGGATCGCAACGGCCCTGCTGATTGCCGCGCTGGGCATGTTCCTCTCCACCACCGGCGGCCCGATCTTTGCGTTTATCGCCATCTGTTTTGCCGCGATCGGCTTCAAATCGGCGTCGGCGCTGTTCTGGCCCATCCCCCAGGGTTACCTGGATGCACGCATCGCAGCAGCCGTGATCGCGCTGATCAACTCCATCGGCAACCTCGGCGGATTCGTCGCCCCCACCACCTTCGGTTTTCTGGAACAAACCACAGGCTCGATTCAGGGCGGGCTCTATGGCCTGGCCGGTACGTCGATCATTGCGGCAATCATCGTGTTCTTTGCCAAGACCAAACCTACGCCAACGGCTGTGACCCCCGCCGCCCTGCAACCTGCCTGACAAGGAACAGACCATGAACGCCGAACATCAGCACCACAGCACAAAAGCCCCGATCGTCACCAGCCTGCAGGTGATCCCGGTAGCCGGCCATGACAGCATGCTGCTCAATTTGAGCGGCGCCCACGGGCCCTTCTTTACCCGCAATATCGTTATCCTCAAAGACAGCAGCGGCAATATCGGCGTCGGCGAAGTGCCGGGCGGTGAGCGTATCCGCGAAACCCTGGAGGACGCGCGCAGCCTGGTGGTGGGCCAACCCATCGGCAACTACCAGAGCATCCTCAACGCCATGCGCACCACCTTCGCCGCCCGCGACTCGGCGGGCCGTGGCCTGCAGACCTTTGACCTGCGCATCACCATCCATGCCGTGACCGCCATGGAAGCCGCCCTGCTCGACCTGCTCGGTCAGTTCCTTGAAGTACCGGTGGCAGCCTTGCTCGGCGAAGGCCAGCAGCGTGACGCCGTGAAAATGCTCGGCTACCTGTTCTACATCGGCGACCGCCAGCAGACCGACCTGGCTTACCGCAGTGAAGCCGATGCCGATGACTGGTTCCGCTTGCGCCATGAGCAGGCACTGACCCCCCAGGCCGTGGTCCGTCTGGCCGAGGCGGCACAAGCCAAATATGGCTTCAACGATTTCAAGCTCAAGGGTGGTGTGCTGCGCGGCGCCGAAGAGATCGACGCGGTAACCGCTCTGGCCGAACGCTTCCCCGCTGCCCGCATCACCCTGGACCCCAATGGCGCCTGGTCACTCAAGGAGGCCATCGCACTGTGCCGCGACCAGCACAAAGTGCTGGCTTATGCCGAAGACCCCTGCGGTGCGGAAAACGGCTATTCGGGACGCGAAGTGATGGCTGAATTCCGCCGGGCCACCGGGCTGCCCACCGCCACCAACATGATCGCCACCGACTGGCGCGAAATGGGTCACGCGATTCAGTCCCAGGCCGTGGACATCCCCCTGGCCGACCCGCATTTCTGGACCATGCAGGGCTCGGTACGGGTTGCGCAGATGTGCCACGAGTGGGGCCTGACCTGGGGTTCGCACTCCAACAATCACTTTGATATATCCCTGGCCATGTTCACCCAGGTTGCAGCGGCAGCCCCGGGCGAAATCACCGCCATTGATACCCACTGGATCTGGCAGGACGGCCAGCGCCTCACACACGAGCCGCTGAAAATCGTCGACGGTCACATCAAGGTGCCCGCAAGGCCGGGGCTGGGTGTAGACATCGACATGGACGCCGTGGCCAGGGCGCATGAGCTGTACAAAGGTATGGGGCTGGGCGCACGGGACGACAGTGTGGCCATGCAGTACATGATTCCCGGCTGGAAATACGACAACAAAAAGCCCTGTCTTGTACGCTGAGTTGGCCATTGATCAATGGCTTGGGTTTTGACTGAAGGCGCCTGCAACGGGCGCCTTTTTCATGCCTGAAGACTGGATCCGATCCTGAATTACAGGCAAAAAAAAGCCCAAGTAGCTGATGGAAACTTGGGGCTTAAAAATGCATAAACCGTGGTAGGTGAACGCAGGGCGATCTTACCCTATCGTAACAATCAGTAACAAGTGATTCTGCACAATTTATTTCAAATCAATACTGACCTAAGTCATTAAATTGCCACGCTTTTTATTATTTTTTTGGATCCAAACTGATTTTAAAAAGCCATTACGGCGCTTGATCTGGGTATTTTTTACCCACCACAAACCCCGTCTGCACGGACCGCGCCGGTGCCAAAATTGCGTTGTAAATCAAGCACCCCGCCGCTCTTCAGCCTGCGTAGTTGGCCCGTAGCGCCATCAAGCCACCCTGATAGATGCCGGTAAACAGTTCTTGTGCCTCCTCATCGCTGACACTCAGTGGCGTGAAGCGGCCCGACCAGGTCACACGCGAGGCGTCGCCGTGTGCTTCGACGCGCAAGGTTGCCAGATAATCGGTCACCGGGAACGGCGCCTTGGTGATGGAGTAGCTGTAGGTTTTGTTCGCGTTGTCGAACGTTTCAAGCCGCTCGACGATCACCGTGCCATCTTCGGTACGCAACGTGCGCAAGCGCCCGCCTTCGCCGGGCTCGCTTTTAACAACAAACGGCAGCCAGTCAGGCAGTGAGTTGAAACCGCCGATCAATTGCCACACCTGATCGGCTGAAGCGGGAATATCGATAAACGCGGATGCAGTTGCCATGTGAGAAGTGCCTGTCTGAATAAATGGGGTTTGACCGCTGTGCTTTCGACGATCCGGATGTACAGCGTGAGCGACGACAGCATGCTGCGGGGGTTGCTCGAATTCAATCCATGGCTACGAAAGGCCGAGCCGATTGGCTCCATGGATCAGTCATGTCGGGGCAGCAACCAGTAATACAGCAGTGCCGGGGCGGTAATGTGAAATAACCGTCACCGAGAACGTCCCGCCGGGCTCTGCGTGTGGGAGATAGCAGTACCATCGGCACACACAATCAAAAAGTGCAACAGGGTCAAACAACATATCGAATGTCGTGAATATCTATAAACCGATGAAGGTTAATTTAACGAAAACTCCAGAGCGTGTGGATTAGACTAAGGCACTTCTCTTGGAGCCCTACTGCTCTCCAGATGTACTTAAACTAAATAAAACGATACTTTTAATTGGCCCGTTGATTTAAACCTCCACCTCAGTCAATGTTCAATAAACTCACGAATCTGATTCGGCTTTAATCTTACTCCCAACAGCACATATAATTTCCCGAGCACTGCCTCCCGAGTTATATAACCGGCTGAGACAACACCCGCATCACGAATATTATCGCCGACTCTATGAGGGCTTCGACCTGCACACCGTGAAATAGCTACAACAACAATACCTTTGAGAGAGGCATTACGAAGGCTTTCAACCAGGCCTGAGCCCTCATCAATCACCCACTCGCTGCCTTCATGCTCTAGCACCAAAGCCTGCACTCCACTCACCAGCATGCCATCAAGAAACGAAGAGTCTAAGCCTGGATACAAGGGAACAACCCCGACCCGGGCTGATTCCATCGGGGTTCTGTAGCTGATGTGATCAGGCAAGTATGAAATATCTCGTTGGCAAGCAACGACATCATGCTCTACAAATGGGTGCCTGCCGGAGGTTTTAATTTTGGTTGACCGAAGCGGCGTCAACATTTCCCCATGGAAATATAAATACACTCGGCGGTTGCAGGAGCTGAGTGCAACACGGTTATTGAATTGAAGCCGGAGCATCATGCCGCATAGCCAAGGCTTCCTGCATCACCTCTCCCATGACTTC